>NZ_JBSFRH010000064.1:0-32596 GCF_053589135.1 Rhodococcus sp. NPDC003382 | reverse complement strand
CCGTTCCTGGGTCTCGACGTCGTACTTCCTCGGTGCAGGCATACCAGCATTCTCCTTGTCAGATCAGGAGCCTCCACCTCGACCAGGACGGTTCACGATCTGCTCGTCGATACTCCGGTCTGCGGTGGACGAAAGATCGATATACGGATCACGCATCTTCACAAGCCCTTCAGCGAGCAACACCTCGTTGACCGATCCCGGCAGCGGACCGTCCGACACCGCGGCAGGATCAGCACTTGTGATCGTCTCGGAGGCAACCGCTGGCTCCTGCTGCTGGGGAGTCGTGTTGACCGTCGCGGTAGCGGGTGGAGCAGTCGCGGCCCTGTCCGAAGCAGGTGACGTCGCGGCATAGATATAACCGCTGTCGGATAAGAGAAGTGGCTGTGCGGGATCACCGCTAGTTGCCCGTACAACGCGGACTGCACTTCCGGGTGGTAGAAGCGCGTTGAGTCGAGGAAGCAGATCAGCAACTACCGGACGACGACCCGGCCCACAGACCGGCGCGATGACCCGAGCGAGTGTGATCGTCTCGATCCGGTCGCCGAAATCGACATCGATCCACGCTCGTCCTACAAAATCGACCTCGCCCTCGACAACCGTTCCGATCCACTCACTCGCATCGGGATCTGCATGGCGCGGATCGACGCCGGTCATCTCGTCCTCGCCCGCGCAACTCCGAACCAGGAGCATCACGACAACTGCGACGAGCACAAGGACGCCGACCGCCCACACCGACCTTCGCACTGCCATCGCACATCCCCTGTTCCCTGGTCTCAGTCCCAGCGGCCGAACCAGCGAACCGCGGGCAGATCCAACCAGGTCCGCAGAGCATACGAGACGGGATCCGCGCCGATCGAAGTCAACGCACACTGTGCCGCCCCATGATTCGACCGCACGTCCCGCGTGGACGGAATCCGCGTCCGGTCCTTGTGAGCAACTGCTCGCCGTTGCAATCGTGCGGCGGGATCACCGCCGCCTCGAGTCTTCAACCGAATCGACGCACCGAATGCGGGCGACGCTCGCTGGAATGGCGGATGTGCCGTCTTCGCTTCACGGCCCATACATGCGTCGAGCCCCGCTCGGGAATCCCGAGCAGGGCTCGACGCAGCCGGCCGCAGAAACAACAGTGCCCGCGGTTTGCACAGGTCAGCGGCAGTCGACGTGAATCGACAGATACACCCGGGTCTCGTCGGTGGGGTTCCATTGAGCCGGGACGGCGACCGCTGCCGCGATGTCGAGCTGATTGGCCTCGGACCAATCGACAGGCCGCACAACGTCGACGAACTGATCGGTGGTGTCGATTTCAACGCCGACCAAGCTCTGCTCGGTGTTTTCCACAGTCAGGATCGGCGAACCGTGACCGGCGCGGATCGTCCAGCCGTGCGGGGCGGTGATGTCGACAGCCAGATCCTCGCCGCGTCCGGTGCAGCGCGCGGCTACGTCCTCGGGCCGGGGCGTGGTGATCGCGGTGACCGCATGCTCCTGCCCCCACCCGATGACGATGCTGCCGAGGTCGGTGCTGTCCGGGGTGACGATCGCACCGCTGAACGAGGTGGACACGGCCGCAGCGTCGCGCGGCGCGCCGCCGCACGCGGTCACCGTCGCGAGCCCGCACGCCGCCGCGACGGTGGCAAGCACTGCGCGGCAACGCAAGTAGGTCAGAGGCATATCCGGGTGGTCCTTTCGCTGATACAGCGGTGCGGCCGCGAGGTTGGTCACTTGAACACGTCGACGTACCAGCGGCCGTCGATCTTCGCGGTGGTGACGGTCTGGGTGCCGCGCTCGACCGGGACGTCGGGCCGCATGACCGACAGATCGACGAGGAACACCCCGTCGGACAACTCGACTGTGCGCAGGCAGTAGTTCGTGCCCTGCGGGAGCTTGTCGATGAAGGTCTGCAACTCCGGCGCCGCCTTCACCGACGAGGTCGGTGTGGCCAGTTCGCGCGCGGCCACAGCATCACGCCGGTTGTAGTACGCGTAGTTGAACGCCGCGATCACACCCTGGCCACTGCGCTGGTCACCGCGCTCGGCGCGGCACTGATCGGCCGATGCCCCCGGCTCGGCGGCCGCGGTCTCGGCGGTGGTCGGCTCCGGCAGATTCAGTACGGGCAGGCCGTTCTCGTCGGTCGGCCCGAGCGCGACCTCGGACATGTCCGCCGCCGATGCCGAGTCGGCACCGGTGTCGTCTCCGGCGACCTGCGCGACGGTGACCACCCCGACCAGCACGACCGCCGCGACCGCAGAGACGACGGAGGCGCGTCCGGGTCGCCACCGGCCACCACCGCCGCCGCGCGGCAACGCCGCCCCGGACGCCGCCGGGGCAGTCAGGGTCGCCGGCGGCGCCGAGGGTGCGGCCTCGCGGGGAACCGGGGTGCCGGCTCCCCGCGAGAGTGTGGTGGGTGCGCTGTCGAGAAGGTCGATCACCGCGGGGTGGCGGGGATGTGCCCGCCGAATGTTCGGCTTCCTCATGACGCTGCCCACTTTCTTAAATCAGGCGCCGAACTGGGCGATTCCGTCGCCGACGGCGGTGGTGATGAGGTTGCCCGACAGGCCGGGGGTGGCGGTGGTGAAGAACGCGTCGAGGGTCTGGTCGACCTGCTCGATGATCTGCTCGCCGCCCGGCTGCGCAGCGACGAAGTCGCGGACACCGTTGTCGATGGCCGGGGCGGTCTCGGTGGTCAATGCCTGGACGGAATCGACGACGACCTGCCCGACCGGGTCCTGAGACCACTGCTCGAAGGTGGCCTCGACCTGCTCCCCGACCGCGTCGTGCTCGACGTCGGGCACCTGCGCCTCGATCGGCGTGGCGTCCTCGCCGGCGCCGTAGGCGGTGCCGGCCGCGAAGCCGGCGGCCCCACCGAGCGCGCCGCCGAGCGCGCCACCGACTGCGCAGCCGGCCGCCAGCCCGCCGGCCACACCGGCAGCCGTGGCCGCGACACCGCTGGTGACCGGCGCGACACCCGGGATCGGCACCGGAACCATCGTTCCGGCCAATGCCCCACCGATACCGGTGACCGTGGCCACGGCCAGGCTGGTGGGGGCGCCGACGGCGGCGCACCCCGCGGCCGCGCCTGCCCCGGCGCCGAGGGCGGTGCCGGCGACCTGCGCGGAGGCGATACGTTCGGCCTCGGTGGTCTCGAGGCCGACCGAGCGCCATGCGTCGGTGACCTGCGCCTCGACCACGGCGGTGCTGTTGTTGGTGCGCTCGGCGTCCTGGTCGCTGACCCAGTTCGGCTGATCGAACACCACACGGCCCATGCGCATCTTGTCCTTCGGGGCCTCGATCGGCCGCGTCGGGTCGAGCACCGGGGCCGGGGCGTGGAGCTGGCTCCAGTCCACCGGCGCCGCGTCGATCGTGGTGTCGATCGAATCGTCGTACCCGCTGTACCCGCCCCCGGAGTAACCCCCGCCGGAGTAGTCGGTGGAGTAGTCGACGGTCGTGACGCCGCCGCCGGTGCCCGGGTCGTAGGCGCGGGTGCCCTGGTTGTACGCCGCGGGCGGCGCGACCCAGAAACTGTCGTCGGACTTCGGGCCCGACGTCGACGGAGCGGGCTCGGGAGCCGGCGTCTGCGTGGCCGTGGTGCCGCCGGTCTGCGCTTCGCTGGTCACCCCCTCCTGGGTGGTTCCGCCGGTCACGCCGCCCTGGATCGGATCGGCGAACGCGGGACCCGCCACGATCGTGGACACCCCGAACGCGGCGGTCGCGACGGCCAGCGCGGTCGCGGTGGCCTTCGGGGAACGACGGCGGTGCCGGCCCGCCGCGCGGCGGGCTGCACGGTTTCCGGTGTGGATGTCGATGCTCATCTGTCCCTCTCGGTGTCTGCGGTTCGACCTGCTCGAAGTCGAAGGCGAAGGCGAAAAACGGGGGTGCTCGAAGGGGAAGGCAGGCCCACCGCGCTGGTGGGGCAACGGATCAGCCAGCAGCACCACTGCCGATCCGGGTCACGACGGTCGCGGCGAGCACCGTCAACGCGTCGCGGGTCTCGCGGCGCAGCTGGGCCAACACAATCCGTTCCCCCGAGGCGAACAACGGCTCGAACGGCATCCGGCACACCGGCACCCCCAACGCGGTGAACGCATCGACGGCCTCGGTCTCGACCAGCGGCGCATCCCCGGGCCCGTCGGTGATCACCACGACCGTCCTCGACAGAACATCGGGACGAACCGCACAGATCGCGGTGAGAGTGCGCTGGGCGGCCACCGCGGCGTCACGGCGCAGCGGCACCGGGACAACCACGGCATGCGCGGCGGCGATCGCCCACCGCCAGCTCCCGGAGTGACTGGAGTTGCCGGTATCGGCGAGCAGCAGATCGTAATGGCGTTCGAGGATCGCGCCCAACACCGCAGCATCCTCGTAGCGCAGCGGAGCGGCGGCGCCGGCCTGCCCGGCGATGACGTAGGAACCGCACGGCTGGCGGGTCAGGTAGCGGGTCAGAGTCGACGCCCGCACCTGGTGGGCGGTCGGGGCGAGATCGGCGAGCAGAGTCACCACGTCCTGCCCTGCGGTCGGGGGGATCGCGACGCGATCGGCGAAACTGCCGCCGATCTCTCCGAGGTCCATGCACGTGGCCGTGGCCGGTCCGCGGTGCTCGCCCAGCGTCTCGGCCAGGGCGATGGCCATCGGAGTCTTGCCGACTCCGCCTTTGACGTTGGCGAAGGCGACGACCGCGCCCTCCGGCACGGGTTGAGCGAGTGTCGTCTGCGCGTCGCGCAACCGCATCTCGCGCGAGTCGGTCTTCGGTGCGAGCTTGAGCCCGAGCATCGCGTTGAGCCGGCCGCGCACACCGCCGGTCGCGGGCTGGCTCGCCGCGGGGTTCGCGCGCGGTGCGGACAGGGCAGGCAGCGCGCCGAGCGACGTCGTGATCGGCCCGGTGGACGGCTCTGCCGGCTGGGTGGGCATCGGGATGGGTGCGGGGATCCGGACGGGCTCACCGGGCGTCCGGAGCGATGAGGCGATCGGCCCGGTAGCCAGCTCCACCGGCCGGGTGGACACAGGGATGGGTGCGGGCGTCCGGACAGGCTCAGCGGGCGACGGGACGGGCGCCGTGGGCTCCTCGTAGGCGATCGGCTCAGCGGCGACCACCACCGGCCCGACCGGCGCCGCGGAGGCAGGCTCCGCGGCCACCGGTACGGGCTCGGGGGTGATGACCGGGATGGGCACGCTGGGAGCGTTCTCGGTGAGCTTCCCATCGGGGCCGACCGTCAGGAACCGAGTGTCTTTCCCTGTCCGGTAGACGACATCGACAGCGGCCTGCTGCTCCACCGCGACGGCGCGCACGAACTCGTGCACGACAGCAGCCAGAGCCTTGCGCTCGGTCGCCGCCAGCTCCATCGGCGGCACATCGGCGCCGGGCAACATCGCGCGCGCGGTCGTCGCGGACGTGGCCTCGATTTCGACGGTCGGCGTCATCGTTAGTTGATCCCGCCGAAGGCACCGGCGCCGGCCAGTGCGGTGTCCATGTCCTCGACCACGGCCTCGGTCTGCTCCAGATCAGCCAGGGCCTTCTCGCGGGCCTTGCCCTCGGGCAGCGCTTCGATGACCGCGCGGCGCTTGACCGAGGCGTCCCGGATCTCGGCGAGGCGTTCGCGGGTCAGTTCCTGCTTCTCGTCGAGCTTGGGCAGCCATGCGGGGACCGAGGACTTGAAGTATTCGCGCAGCGCGGCGATGACCGGATCGTTGGCGCCCTTGGAGACGAACGGGCCACGCAGCGCGGCGACGTCCTCGGCGGTGGGGGTGATCGACTGGGAAATACGGCGGGTCATGGATTTTCCTTTCGGTGGTGACTACTTGCGTGGGTCAGGGATGGAAGAACATCGGGGTGCAGGCGTCCGGATCGAGCTGTCCGATACGGATTCGGGCGGCGAAGATCGCTCGCACGCGGTCGAGCACGGGCGCCGTGGACCAGAACTGCGCGACGGCCGCGTCACTCGCTGCGGCCGCAGCCGGAGCAGGCTCGAATTCGCGATGGTCCGAGGTGCTCATGCGGAGGCTCCTACGAGGTCGGGTTCGGGCAGGACGACGACGCCGGTCGCGTCGAAGGTGATGCGGGTTTTCACGCGGCCGGTGCCGACGGTCAGGACGGTCGAGGTGACCTCGCCCTTCTTGTCGCGGAGCACCCCCACCTCATCGACGGTGACCGGGACCAGTTCGCCGTCCTCGTTGTCGATCAGCACGGTCTGGCCGGCCACCACGCTCGACGCCGGGACGACATCGGCGAAGTCGTCGTCGACCGCAGGTTCCGGGTCGGGTTCGGGGACGGGTTTGGTCATCGACACCGCGGCCTCGTCGGCGGTGCGGTTGCCGCCGATGACGATCGGTTCGGGGGCGCTGCCGTGACGGCGGGCCCGCTTGGCCAGGGCGCGTTCGGATTCGATGAACTCGGCCAGCTCCGGCGAGTAGCAGACGAACTGCGGCGCTTCCGCCGGCACGAGCCCGTCGATGATCGCCTTCTCGCTCTGCGACAGCTGGTTCCACTTGTTCGGGTGGCGGTCGACGTTCGGGGTCCACCACATCTGCGCATCGACCGGATTACCGTCGTCACCGAGCGCGATCCCTCGGCCCTTGACCGAGGTGTCGACCTCACGGCCGACCGTCGAGTCGCCCCACATCATCAGCGCACCGTCCTGTGAGAGGTTGCCGAGGGAAATGCGGGTGCCGAAGTTGTCACGCGCGTTGCCGGAGGCACCACCGAACAGGGACGCGTCGGGGCGCTGCACGCCGAGCAGCAGGCGGATGCCGGCCGATCGGGCGAGGACCGCGAGATCGGCCCACGCACCGAGTGGGTCGAGTTCTTTGAGCAGCGCGCGGGTCTCGTCGTCGCCGGTCTTGGCCAGGCGCTGCCACTTGCCCGAGAGGATGAAGAATTCGTCGAGCACCGCGATCATCAGCGGCAGCTGCGAGCCTTCGATCTTCATCTGATGGATGTAGGCGTTGCGCGCCATCATCTCGGTGTGCAGGGCGCACACGAACATCGCCGCGCGCAGCGCGTCGTAGATGATCGCCCCGCACCCGGGATAGCCCTCGAGGCCGTCGAGTTCGATCATCTTCGGATCGACCCCGACGAACGGGATTCCTCGGCGGGCGGCTTCGGTGAGCAGCGTGCGGATCACCGAGGTCTTACCGCCACCGGTCGGCCCGACGATCAGGCAGTGCGGCTTGTTGGAGCTGGTGGAGACATCCCAGTACATGGTCCGGTCGGCTGCGCCGGTCGCGTAGGGAAGGTGGCGCAGGTTCTCGTCGACCAGGTCGAGTGGGTGGTCGACACGCTCGGGCATCGGCGCGACCAGCCGCATCACCAGATAACCCCGTCCCGGGTACCAGTCGGTGGTCCAGTTGCGGCCGGACTCGTGCGGGCCGGCGAGGGACGCGAGCGCTTCCTCGACCTTCATCTGGAAGCCCGGAGATCCGGCGTTCATCGACTTCTCGAAGCCGACCCGGTATCCGGTCTCGATGCCCTCCTCGTCGACGGTGTCGACGGTGACCTTCGGGTCTTTGAAAATCGATGCCCCATCGAGGGCGCTCTGAAGTGTCTTGTGACGGCGCGAACGGGTGTCCGGGGCGATCCGTTCGCGGGCAACGGTGATCCGGTCGCGGCGCGCATCGTGGCGCACCTGGATCTCCTCGACTGCACTGCCACCGAAGGCGGATTCGATCGCGCGGGACAGTTCCTCGAACTGCTTGGGCCGGATCACCGCGCCGCGGGGCATCTTGATGGTTGCGCGGCGGATCGTGCGCCACCCGGACGGGAACGTGACGGTGACCTTCGTGGGCAGGTGGCCGGTGGACTGGCGGACCATCGATTCGAGCATCTGCGACCACGTGCGTGTGCGGCGGCGAGAGACATCGGCAGCGACCAGCGGAACCGCCGCGACAGCCAGGGGCCACCGGTAGTCGTGCAGCTGCGTCAGCGCATCGACGACCGTCTCGTTGCCCGCAGCCGCCGACGCGATGCGGGGGGCATAGAAACCGACTGCCGCAGCCCCGCAGACAATCGGCGAGAACGGGAAGAAACGACTGCCGCGCGTCGGCCGGCCGTCGGCACCGACCTGAATGCCGCGCGCGGCTCCTTGCGTGCCACGCGCGGGGCCTTGATCGCCGAACGTGTCGCGCCACGTCGCGACCAACCAGTCCTTGAGTGGGTCTGGAGTTCCGCTCACTGCCTGTGCCTTTCGCTCGTGTCGAGGTCCCTGACAACGCCGTCCTGGGAGGCGCCTGCGAGCACAGTTACAGAAGGTGGCGTTTTTCCCCAACGGGGTACCCCCCTTGTTCGGCGCACCCACCGGCACAACATCCGGCGCGGTCGGTCACCGGCAAGCCGTGTCGGATTGGCGTGTCCATCAACGTGTTCGGTGAGCGCTCGCGCGGACGGTCGATCGTGCGGTGTTTCCGTGGTCGTTGCAGCGCTCCGTCGACCGCTTTCGCCGCGCGTTTCGACTCGCTGTTTCGAGCGCTCTGTCGGGCGGTGGGGTCGGCTGGTGTGCGGCGCTCATTCGAGCGCTCTGTCGAGCGCGTGGACGTGGCGGCGCGACCGCTGTGCCGAGCGCGTGGACGTAGCGGTGCGACCGCTCTGTCGAGCGGTCGCCGGAGCGCTCCAGGACGCGACCGGATGATCGGTCGACGAGCGCTCGCGGCAGCGCTGGGCCGAGCGCTACAGATAGCGTCCGACATGGGCGGTTGCCAATAGCGTTGGCGCTGAGCGGAATTCTGGATTACACTCCCCCCCAAGGAACGCCGGGGGGGAGTGACCCCGGAGGGGTGGGCGTGAGAGGCGCTTTTTCGAGCGCTCGAATCCACCGCCGAAATCCAGCGCCTGTTTCAGCGCTCATCTCCCGCGCTCGTTTCACCGCTCTTTCGAGCGCGTTTTCCGCACACCCTCGCGCCGGCGCTCGTCGTGCGCTCCGCGGGCCTGCCGCCATTCCGCTATCTGATGCCTCTTCGGTACCGCTGCCCGCACCGTGCGCATCGACCGCTGGGCGCCCCCTGCCGACACCCTCTATGCGAGCACATAGCCGCTATGGGCTGTAGGGGGCATATGCGCCCCCATAACCGATATGCCCCATAGGGTCTGATCGGCGCTGCCCGCAGGTCCTTTCGCAGGTCCTTCGCTGCCGCTCGGGCTGCGGTTGCGAATCACGTGCGCGCGCATAGCCCTTCCCGGCCGCGTAGCGGGTTCTGCGCACGCGGCACCACACCGCCGTCGGACATCGCAGAAAAAAATTTCTCGGCACCCGCATCCCCCGCCGACCTCGACCGATGACTGTTCTCGGGTGCAGGGACCCCGTTGGGGCGAAACGCGAAATCGTCTTACGGTCACGCGCATCCACTTTCGGGTGCACCGACCGACCTCAGCGATGGAGTGCTCATGTCCCTCACGCCCACACTCGCCGACCTGGCAATCGCCGCGGCTCCGCATGTCGATGTCCTCGCCCAGACGACGGAGGTCTCCACCGGCGGCCTGCGTGCCTGGATCAGCGACAACATCGTCTTCACGATCCTGCTCCTCGGTGCGTGCGTCATCGGCGTCGGCGGCATGCGCGGCAACCTGTCGAAGGTCGTCACCGTGGGCGGGCTGTCCCTCGTGGGGTTGGCGTACCTCTCGATCGCGCAGAGCGAGACCGCAGCGACCGGCGTCGGCAACTGGCTCCTCGGCCTCATCGGCATCCAGGTCTGACGTGCTCGTGCCCGACCTCCGACCGCCGCACGAAGGGAGCCGACCGTGATCGACAACGACGATCTGCTGTACCGGGTCGACCGGCACTACCTCGGACCGACCGGGCTCACCTTCCCGGTCCGAATCAGATACGCCGCGCTCGGCTTCGGCGGCGTGCTGTTCCCCACCTTGTTCATCATCGGCCGCGCCATCGTGCACGTGCCCCTGAGCTTCATGTCCATCGCCGTCATGCTCGCGATGACCTACGTGATCACCACGAAGGTCACCCGGTACGTCAACGCCGACCGCCCCCTCCGATCGGTTTTCCGAGCCGCATGGAACGACCTGCATGCTCCGCGCCCGCCCCGCCGCGGCCAGACCGTCGCGGTGCGCATTCCCGCCGCCCTGCGCGCCCCTCGTAGCGCCCACGGCGGATCGCCGAACGAAGGGAAATCCTTCCGATGACTGTGCAACCCGACAACGACATTGCCGCGCTGTTCGATCCGAACTTCGACGAGCCCGAGCCGGCCGTCGTTCCCCCCGGCGCGCTCCCTCCGTCGTGGGCGGCGGCGATGGCCGCCGGTCGAGGGACCTCGGCGCCGCCGGCAACCGCGCCCGCTCCGCCGCGAGAGCTGGCGTGGTCGCGAGTTCCGGACAGCCCGGTGCCGGCGGTTCCGGTCGCACCCCCGGCGCCCGTCCCGACCGTGCAGCCGGAGAGTGCAGGCACGCGCAAGCGCGGCCGCAACAAGCGCGGGAAGGACAGCGACGCCGCGGAGTTCGCCCGCCAGGAGAAGGCCGCGCAGGCGCGCGTCGATCGTGACCGCAAGGCCGTGCGCCTGAACCTGGTCGGCGTCGAAGGCAACGTCACCCGCACCCGCACCCAGTCCACCGCGTGGTTCGTTCAGCCGCCGGGGCCGTGGAACATGCGCCCGGTCGGCAAGCAGCGCCGCTACATCCAGAACGAGGGTCTGGTCGTGGCGAACCTCGCCGAATCCGGTGTCACCGGGCTGCACCGCCGGCTGGTGCGCACCCCGTGGCCGGTGCGCCAGTGGGCCCAGGCCCACGACGCGTGGGCCGCGCCGATCCCCGACGTTCCGGGCGCGCTGTCGTGGGCGGACTATCTGCGCGGTCAGCAGCACGCGATGCTGTGGGGCAACCCCACCCAGAAGGGCCGCTACTGGGGCGTCGAGCTGCCGCCGCGCTCGGCGCTCGCGCGTGGTCTCGACACGGTCGGTGACTGGTTGCTTCCGGTCGTCGAGACCCCGGGGCTCGGCGCGGTCGCCCGGCTGGTGCGCCGGTGGGCGCGCGAGGCGTTCTTGAACGAGCAGAAGGCGATCGCCGATCACCTGGCCACCATCGAGCGGCACCTGTCCGGTCAGGGCGTGCGCGCCCGGCCCGCCACGGCGGCGCAGATGGACTATCTGCTGCTGCGGTCGGCATCGCTGGGGCTGCCGCTCGACGCCGAGGGCGTGATCTCCGGCGGCGGCGATTGGGAGCAGTCCGATGTCGCGGCGCTCGAAGACCTCGCCAACCTCGAATTGACCCCCGGTGACGGCTACACCACGGTGCGCGGTCAGGTCGGCGGCCGGGACTACACCGGCTATGCGATCGTGCTCACCGTCGGGCGCATGGCGCCGCTGCCGATCCCGGAGCGGATGCTGCCGTGGCAGGTCATCGGTGACCCGTCCGGGGAGCCGCTGGAGTGGTCCGAGCGCATCGCGCTCAAGACCCGAAGCCAGACCGTGACCAGCCTGCGCCGGTTGACCTCGAAGATCGAGGCGCAGTTCGACCACTACACCGTCGAGCACGACCAGGTCCCGCCGCAGGAACTGGCCGAGCAGCACGCGCTCGCCCAGCGGGTGATCTCCGACATCGAAGAAGACCACTCGGGCCTGTCGGTGCGCACCGAAGGCTGGTACCGGGTGGTCGTCGTCGGATCCTCGCCCGAGGAGGCGAAGGAAAAGGTCTCGATGCTCCAGGAGATGTACGCCCCGCGCATCCGCCTGGAACAGGAGCACGGCCAGTATCAGCTGCTGCGCGAGTTCATTCCCGGTGAGCCGCTGGCCAATATCGCGCATCGCCGCCGGATGAACGTCGAGGCCCTGTCCGCCGGGATGGCGGCGGTCGGGGACCGGATCGGTGACCGCACCGGTGTCGTGGTCGGGCAGACCGCCTCGATCGCACCGCGCCCGGCGGTGTGGGATCTGTTCGCCGCGCACGAGAAGAAGCACAAGTCCGGTCTGACCCCGATCGTGGCGGTGCCCGGCTCGGGCAAGACGTTCCTGGCCGGCATGCTCGTCTACCAGGCGGTGCGCGCCGGCGCCTACGGCGTGGTGCTCGACCCGTCCGGACCGCTCAAAAAGCTCGCGCAACTCCCCGAGTTCCGGGGCATCGCCGAAGTGCAGGCGCTGACCGGTCGCACCTCGCGGCCCGGTTCGCTCAACCCGTACCGGGTGATCGTCGATCCGCGGCGCGACGATCCGGAGTACGACCCGACCACCATCGACTACGCCGAGGACGGCGATCCGGTCGCTGCGGCGCAGGCGCAGTACGAGGCCGATCTGCGTGCCGCCGAAGCCGAGCGGATCGCGGTGGCGGTCTCGGTGCTCAAGATGATGCTCACGCCCTCGCGCCTCGAACACGAGTGGACCGAGACGGTGCTTCAGACCGCGGCGAACATGGTCGGCGGCGGCCGTCACCACAACCTGCGCGAAGTCCTCGACGCCATCGCCACGATCGGCGAGACCGACGCGAACCTGGATCTGCGCGCGTGCGCCAAGAGCGTGCACCAGGACCTGGCGATGATGGCCAATCTCGCCGAGGCCCGTGTCCTGTTTCCCGAAGAAGGCACCGGTCCCGAGACCGAAGACGTCGACCGCACGGTGCGCCTGACCGTGCTGACCATGCCCGGTCTGCAACTGCCACCGGAGGGCACCGACCCGGCGCAGTGGACGCCGCAGCAGCGGATGGCCGGCCCGTTGATGCACATGGCCGCGTGGATGGCGAACCGACTCGTCTACGAGCTACCGCGCTACGAGCGCAAAGTGCTGTTCCTCGACGAGAACAAGTACCTCGAGCAGACCGGCGCCGGCCGCACCCTGAACCTGCGCATCGCCCGCGACAGCCGCAAATACAAAGTGCGCGCGCTGGTGTGCTCACAGCTTCCCGACGACTACCTCGGCGTCGACGGCACCGACGACAAGTCCGCGCTGACCTACGAGGTGATCATCGGCGACCTCGGCGGCAACGCCCACGCGATCGAAGGCGCCCTGAAGCTGCTGAACCTGCCGACCGGCGAGGGCTACGAGGCACTGCTCGCCGATCTCGGCGGCGGCGGGGAGGACACCCTCGACGAGGACACCGACACCGACTACCTCGATCTGGCCCGGCGGTTCATCGTCAAGATGGCCGACGACATCGAGCTGATCCGCTCGGACTGGACGCATTTCGTGCACCTGGCGCACGTGTTCGAGGCATTGGACTCGCGAGCCACACGCACGGCAGTAGACGGTGCGGCATGAGCACGCAGCAGCCCCGAGCCGACCGCACGCGCCTTCTCCCCTCCCCGCGCCATTTCCGGTGGCGTACGGGCCGTGTAGGGCGTGTCCTGGCTGTTCTGATGCTGGCCGCGGTCGCGTGGATCGCACTCGGTGGCGGTGTCGCCTCAGCCGGCGGGTTCGACTGCAAGGAAGTCCCGTCCCCCGAGTTCCCGAACGAGGTTCTCGAGACCACCTTCGACTCGTCCAGCGCCGACCGGCCGGCACGTGAAGGCGGCGGCGGTACCGGCTACGAGACCTACGGCTGGGCGGGGCTGAAGTGGCACACCTACGACCTCGGTTGCGGTGCCGACGTGGTCCGCGCCCCGGACGCCGTCGGTGACACCACGATGGGCAACGCCTTCCTGACCATCGGAAAGTCGATGGCAGCCGCGGCGTTCTGGCTCGACGACCAGACCAAGACCGGGCAGACAGCCGAGGACGCGGGCATCACGCCCGCCTTGGAGCAGTTCGACCGGATCGTCTACGCGATCACCAACGGCATGCGCGGGATCTACTGGCAGTGGCTGGGAATCAGCCTGACCGTCGTGGCCGCGATCGTCCTGTGGAAGGCGATGAAGGCCGATGCCGCCGGGGTCACAAGAACGTCGATGATCGCCGCGGCCGGCCTCGCCCTCGGGGCACTGATGGTCGGCGTGCCGCAGAAGGCGGTCCAGATTGCCGACGAGACGTTCGGCTCGCTGATCACCGAGACGCAGGACCAGATCTTTTCCGTGCGGTTCGGGGGCGGACCGGGAGACAGCGGCTCCTTGGTGGGCGGCGGGCCCACCGATCCCCGAAACGTGCTGATCGACCAGATTTTCCTTCCGGACTGGCGCAAAGGCTGGTTCGGCACCAATTACGACGCGGCCGACGAAGCCGGGCTCGGGCCGAAGCTGCGTGATTCCCTGGCGTTCACCTATGCGGAGCAGCACGAGGTGAAGGACGACCCGACCGCCCAGGAGGCGCTCGCCGAGGCGAAGGCCGACAAGTTCCGCGAGATCGTCTCGGACCTCGAAGACGACTACCAGCTCTCCTACTACCAGTTCCAGGGCAAAGACTCCGGTCGCACGTCCACCGGCTTCATGGGCATGATCAAGCTGGCCATGCCGTCGACTCTGTGGATCGGCGCATCGCTACTGAAGTTGTTGGCACTGCTCGCGATCCGGATCGCGATCCTGTTCTCGCCGCTCTGGGTTCCGCTCGCCGTCGCTACCGCCGGATCGCTGGCCCGCGTCCTGCGCATGCTCGCTACGGCCTACATGTGGGGCGTTGCCGGAGCGGTCATCGTCGCGCTCTACCTGATGGCGCTGGTCCAGCTGTATGCCAGCCCCGACGGCGAGGTCGACGGGTCCTGGCGGCTGTGGTTCATGGTGCTGCTGACCGTGGCGTGCTGGACGATCATGCGGCCGTTCAAACGGATCAGCCAGACGTTCACACAGAACAGCGCGAGCTTGGTCAACCGCAAGGCCCGCACCGCGAAGAGATCCATCAAGACCAGGGCATTCGCGGCCGCAGCCACAGCAGCCGGCGCACCCGGCGCGGCGATCGCAGCAAAGGCCGCCGACCGCTTCGCTCGACGAGGCCACCACGCCGCGGACGACGGCAACGAGGCGACTACCGCGGCCCGGCCCGAGGGCCGTGCCCTCAACGGCCGGCGCCAACAGACGCTCACCCGATCCCGTGCCGAAGCCCGAAAAGCTCAGGTGCAGAGCCGGACCGCACACCTGGGCCGCACATCCGCCTCCGCAGCCGAACGCGATGCCCGCATCGCCGGTATCGCAGCAGTGGCCAGCCGGGATCTGGCGCGCGGCACGGGCGGGGTGAACGGCAACGATGCCGAGCAGGCGGTCACCTCCGGTGTCACGGCGTGGAGGCGATTCGACAAGGACGAGGCCGAGCGCCTGGTCCAGGAACGGCGGGCCCGCAAGGAGCTGCTGACCGCCAGCGTCGGCCAGCGCTGGGACGGCGGAGATCGTTCGGCCATCGCGCCGATGAAGGTCTACACCCCTTCCCGAGGTCAGCAGCCGACCAACCGTGCCACGGCCATGGCCGGCCGCTCGTCGGTGGAGCCGGCGCGCGGCGCCAAGGTCTGGACCGCCGCGGCCGCGGAAGGACCGACGCCGAAGGACCGGTACCTCTGATGCCTCGGTCCGGGCCCAATCCTGTTCTCGCACCGATTCGGCGGTGGGTGCTCTACTCCCGCACCAATCTGGTGATCGCGGTGGCCGGCGTCGCGGCGTTGCTGTTCGCCATCGGCGCGGTGGTCGGCGAAGACCCGCGGCCGCGGACTGTGGCCGGCACCGCCGACGAGGCCGATAGCTTGGTCGAGCCAGCCACCGCTGCCGACACGATCAGCTACGACCTCGACGAAGTGAGCGAGTCCCTGGTGGTCGCCAAGACCGCGACCTGGGCTGCGTCCAGTGCGCCGGCCACCGCGATGGCCTACGCGCACGTATTCGTCGACACGACGCTGCCGGATTCGAAGTGGATCCGTGCGATCGGCCGCTACACCACAATCGAACCGGGAGACACCACGCTGGCGGCGCGGCCGCGGACTCCGGTGGTCATCACCGGGCCAACTGTCAGCACACTCGTCGACGGAACCGGCGGGACACCACGCGCACGAGTGACGGTACCGACGCAGGCCGGGACCATGCAGATCCCCGTCGTAGTCGTGGAACCGCCCAACGAGCAGAAGCGGTGGGTGGTCGACACTCCCCTGCCGACCCTCGACCTCTCCGAAGTGGGCGAGATCGCGCCGCCGACCGCCACGGTCACAGCCACGCCCGTGCCCTGGCCGTCGACCGAATCGCCCACCGCCGAGGACGAGACAACCACGCCGCGACCGTCGTCTCCCTCGACCCAGGCGACCGATCCGGAGTCGACGTACGACCCCGGCGAGCCGACAACCGTTCCCAGCCGCGGTGATGAGCCGACGCCCGTGCCCGGTCCGATTCCGATCCCGGACCTCGACACCCCGATCCCGGGGCGCCGGTGAGCATCGACCGCGCACAGAAGGCGCTGCTGCTCACCGGTGCCGCCGCCGTCGTCCTCGGTACCGCCGCATGTGCGACGAAAGCACCGGTGATCCCCCGGGATCCGTGCCGGACCATTCCGACAGACGAGGGCAACTCGTCGCCGATCTGGCAGGATCTGGCGCTGCCCACGTCCGGCCCGATCCGTCTGCCGGTGCACCCCGGAACCACGACCTACACGTCGGGATTCGGCGAACGATGGGGTGCCCAGCATCAGGGCGATGATCTGGCCGGCCCGGTCGGCACACCGATCCTGGCCGCACTCGACGGAATCGTCGTCGCCGCAGGGTCCTCGGGCGAGGCACCCGGGGTGGGGTTCGAGAACTGGGTGATCATCGACTCGAACGTCGACGGCACACCGGTCAGCACCGTCTACGGGCACATGTTCGCCGACGGTATCCACGTCACGACCGGTCAACGGGTCACCGCGGGCGATCACATCGCCGACATCGGAAACGCCGGCGGCAGCACCGGTCCGCACCTGCACTTCGAGTATTGGGAGGGTGGCCGGTTGCAGGGCGGCACCGCGATCGACCCGGTGACCGTGCTCCCCGACATCGCGCAGCAGGGCGGCGCGGGCACACCGGTGTTCATCGACGTGAACCAGAACAACGGCGTGCAGCTGGTTTCCGCGTCCCGGTCGACTGCCGACTGCTCGGGCTTCGGTATGGCCGGTGGCGGGGAGCTGGCTTTCGGTATCGTGCCGGCGGAGTTCGAGCCGTGGCTTCGCCGCGCCGGCGGGGTGTGCCCGCAGATCGATTCCCCGCTGCTGGCCGCGCAGCTTCAGCAGGAGAACAACTTCCGGCACGGCCCGAACGCTCCGGTGTCACCGGCCGGCGCGCAGGGGCCTGCGCAGTTCATGCCCGCCACGTGGGCCACCTGGGGCAAGGACTACGACGGCGACGGGACGGCGGATCCGAACTCGATCGGCGATGCGGTGATGACGCAGGCACATTTCATGTGCGCGCTCTACCAAGATGTTTCGGGGATACCCGGCGACCCTGTCGCCTTGACGCTGGCGGCGTACAACGCCGGTCCCGGTGCGGTGCAGCTGCACCGCGGCATCCCGCCGTACGCGGAGACACAGAACTACGTCGCGAGGATCACCGCAGCTCGAGCGACGTTCACCAATCCCAATTCTCGTGGCCGTTTCGTTCCGAACGCCTCGGGTGACAGCAGCCAAGTCGTCACGGCCGCACGCGAATACCTCGGCACTCCGTATGTCTGGGGTGGTGGGGGCACCGGCGGACCCTCCGGCGGCGGGTTCGACTGCTCGGGACTGACGTCGTTCGCCGTGCATGCGGCCAGTGCCGGCAAGGTCTCGCTGCCTCGCACATCGGAGCAGCAGTGGGGTGTCGGTGTCGAGATCCCGATCGATCAGGCCCGGCCGGGCGATCTCGTCTTCGGCAGCTGGGGACCGAACGGGCCCGGCCATGTGGGGATCTACTCGGGAAACGGCCAGATGGTCCACGCACCGACGACGGGTGACGTCGTCAAGGAAGCCCCGCTTCAGAGTGGGATGAAAGCTCGCCGGGTGATGTAGGGGGACGTGTCGTTCAACCTGTTCAACGCCTATTTCGACTGCAAGACGGAGGGTGATGTGAGAGCGCGAAAGCTCGTCATCGTGGTATTGGTCGTCGCTGTCGTCGGGTTTCTCGCGTACTCGTGCGGGGCCCGAACCGACGACACCGAAAGCTCGACAAGCGCGGCACCATCTATAACCGTCGATGCTCCCGCCGCCACCCCTATGGCACCGCCGGCCGACGTCGAAAACGTCGAGCCCCCGACGGCCTCCCGTGCGGCCGAAGAGACAGCACGGCAGGGCCTGACCGTCGCCTTCACCTGGTACCCAGCCATCGACGCCACTCAGAACGACGCGTACGGACGGGCTCGCACCTGGCTGACTGCTGCCCTGGCCGATCGCATGATCGTCGACGCCAGTACACAACGCGGCCCGGGTGTGCAGTGGGGCGAGTGGGCACAGCAGGAAGCGAAGGTCATCGCCGACGTCAGCATCGAATGCTCCGGCTGCCCGGAGGACACCGACACCGTCGTCCACAGAGTGGCCACGATCAAGCAGAGCGCGGCGGCCGGCCACACCACCGAAACCATCAAGCCTGACACCACGGTGTGGGTCACCATCGTCCGCGAGGACGACCGGTGGCTCATCGACGACATCCGCTACTGATCCCGGAGGACCTATGAATCGCAAAAGCGTTGCAGCACTGATCACTGCGACTCTCGCTGTCGGTCTGGCTGGATGCAGCAGTCACGATTCGCGTACCGTCCCTTCGATCGACGCGGCGATATCCACTACTTCGACTTCGCCATTCGACTCGGACGATTTCACCGGCGACAAGCAGCGGTTCTACGCGAAGCAGATCATCGATGCCGCTGAACGACATGGCGCCACCGTCAATCAGGTTCTGGCCGCACTGGTTGCCGCCAAAGCAGAATCAGGATGGATAGCTGGAGGCGGCAACAAGTACGACATCTTCGGATGGGAGCACAGGTTGCAGTACGGAGCATCCGACTCCAACACCGCAGCGCCTCTCGCAACAGACAATTTCATAGATGTCGCAGCAACTATCACGATCGACGAGAGCGACCCGGTTTCCTACGCATTGGCGGTCCAGCACGCAGACCCGCGTGGCTACGACGAGGAGGAACACTTTCCGAAGAAGGGAGAGACTGCGGCGGCGGAGTATGCCACCGCACTCCCTTACGCCCAGGCCGCGTACGAAGAGCTACGGGACGGTCGTTAACGACTTGGGAAGTGCCGTACCACAACTACCCCTTCGAAATCCATTGAGCCGTTCAAGATCGTTGCAGGAGTAGACAACTGGACGAATGACCAACAACATTATTGCACGAGCTCGTCGACAGCCATCATCCGGCCGCAATGCGAAAGTTCTTTGCCAGGCGACTACGGTAGTCCTCAGCCGGCACCGCGGGGACTGCCGGTGTCAGGAGGATCGGAAGTGACGGAGAAATCCGAGATCGCGCAGTCCGTCGATCGGCTGCTTCGTCTCACTCGGGGAGACGAGGCTCGATCGCTGGTGGGCGTGGCCGAGGCACTCTCACGTGATCGAGGAAGGGCGTTGGTCATTCAGGAACACGCCGATCTTCCGGCTGGGGTTTTCGGCCAGTGGATCAGTCATCCCGACTACGACGAGGTGCGGTACGCAACCTGGGTACATGCTCGGGAACGGACCATTGCCCATGAACTCGGCCATATCGCCCTGGGTCACGTGGGGAGACCAGCAATCGAACTTGCCACCACCTATCTGCGAGCAGACTTTCATGATCTCGCGGCACTGATGCTGCAACGCGAGTGCACCGACCAGCGATCAGCAGAAGAGGCCGACGCCGAAGCCTTCGGGAGCCTGCTCTTGAGGCGGCTGAAGGGTAGCAGCCTTGCGAACAGAAGCCCTGCAATCAGGTCTCGACTCGATGAGGCGCTGGGTTGATCAACGCATTGGCTGCAGCGTTGTTGGCGGTCGCGGCGGCTACTCGACTCCACCGCTGGTGGTTTCATCGGTCATTGACGCTTGCAGGCGCCTTCATCTTGCTCGCTTGCATGTCACTTCACATGGCAATCAATGTCCAGACTGTTGAGTCGGTTGTACGGGAGACCTTCGGGTTCAGCGTGCCCGGCGCCATCAAAATGCTCTTGGTGTTCGGCATCTGTGTCGGCACTGCAGTCGTGTTCACGGACGTCACGTGCATGATCGGACAGCGCAGGAGGCTCATTCAGTTCCACGTCACCGTATCGCTGGTGACTGCCTGTCTATCGTTCGTCTTCTTCTTCGCGAAACCGTGGCCTCCTCACGTGACGAACCGCGTCTTCGACAACGAGTACGCGTTTCTCCCTGGGTACGCTGAGGGACTCATGTTGGGCATGGCCTACCCGTTCCTTCTGTGTCTGATGATGACGATCGTCGCGATTCTCCAAGCGGATCGGCGAACCGTCACCGGACGAAGTCTGCTGCTGATCGTTCCCGGAGCAGCGATCCTGACCGTCTACGCAGCACTCCGAATCGGGTATCTCTTCGCCGCACGCTATGGGCTCATGAACCCGACGCCGACGCCCCTCGCGATCTCCCGGGCGTTGGCTGCCACCGGCGTCTTGTTTATCGCTGCCGGGATCCTCGCTGCCATGTCCATGAACTGGTTCAGCGCCAGGAAGGCGCTCCGACAGTTCTCGGCATTACGAGCGGAAATGCTCATCAGGTGGCCTGGTGCCGCGCGCGAGTCGCGGCAGGGAAGCAGTGCCGGCGAGCGAGTCGACGATCGGGCAGCTGAAGCGCTCGATGCGATCAGCTTGGAAGTCGAGTACAGCGATCTGCCCGACGGGGATCAGTTGCCTCCACCTGTCGCAGCGATGACGATTGCCGCGTGGCTTACCTCCGGACGGGTCACTGAGGGTTTGGGGCGCAACACCTTCTTCCCCGGACCTGGCACGACAGAAACCGAGTGGGCATGCATTCTGGGCACCGCCTACCAAGCTGCTAGCGAGAACGAACGGAAGTTGGTCGTAGATCTATGACGGATGTCGGTACACCGAAACGCCGAAGTGCGGTCGATGTAGTCGCACGAGGGTTGACCGAGGTCGGCGCGCCGTGGGTAATCAATATCGCGTCATCAACGGTCTTCGGCTATGCGATAGGCAGCCCGGGATGGGGCCTGTTTGTCGCAGTATGTTCGGGTGTTGTGCCGATGGCTGTCATTCTTGCCGGGATGCGCCGGGCAAAGATCGGTGATCACCATGTCACCAAGATCAACGAGCGACACTTGTTGATCCTCGCCCTTTTGGCCATCACCGTGGGTGCGCTGGTCGTGCTGATATTGGCCGACGCCCCGACGGAAATGGTCGCCTTCATGTCGGCGGGTTTGGCGGCACTGGCCGCCGCGGCCGTCATCACGAGCATCTTCCGATGGAAGGTCAGCGTCCACACAGGCGTTTCGGCCGGAGTGACGGTCGTACTGGCCCTGGCACTATCGCCGTGGTGGCTGGCGGCTCTGGTCCTTACTCCTTTGATCGGGTGGTCCAGGGTTCACCTTGGTGATCACACTCGGGGGCAGGTTCTGGTCGGTGCAGCGACGGGAGCAGTCGCGGCGGGACTGACCTACGCACTGATCGCTTAGGACGATTCTTTGTCGCGGTTGGCCAGTTTGCGGAACGGATCGTAGGTCCTCGCCGCCACTTGCTGGTCCTTCGAGTCACGCATGTTCTGAATCCATGCGATGCTCGCCTTGACCTCTTCATACGTCTCTTCGTCGCTGAAATAGTCCATGGGGACACAGAAGACGCGACAGATGTCGCGGACTACGTCGACACCGGGTGACGTGCGCTTCCCATTGAGCAGCTGCGACATGTATCCCGTTGTCATTTTGCTGCCGCTGAAGCGGAGCATGTCGACAACCTCGGTCTGGGTGTATGGGCCGCGATTCGGTGGGTGAACGGTATCGAAGAGGTGGCGAAGCCTGTCGGCGAAGCTGGTGCTCATCTTGCCGCCCAACCTTTCGGTCCCGTCGATGCTGCCTGCGCGGAATGGATACCACCTGTATGGACGCTTCCATCCTGGCGATTCAACGGTCTAGATGCAACTTGCAATAGTAAGTTGCAGATCTTAGGCTCGGCCCACAGAGCTTGACGTCCCCTATCGAGAGGCTGCAATGCAATCGCGCGACCCGCAGGCTTGCGCCTTACGCGGGCGCACCCAAGGGGCGGTTTCGTGCTCGTTCGTAGCTCGCTCGCAGCTCGCCTTCCGAGATATCGAGCGCAGCCGAGAGCTTCTTCGCGACGTTGTCGGACAACGAAATCTCACCGCGCTCCACGCTTCCGACGATCTGCGTAGTCACACCCGCCGCAGCGCCGAGCATCGGTTGCGTCAGCCCCCTGAGGACACGCCAGTCGCCGGGATAGCGCTCCCCCTCGGGAACTGTCACCACATCTGCGATCGAAATCCCGATCGCTGCAGTGACGCGAGCCAGCAAGTCGACCTGCGGAGACGAATCACCCGTCTCCCAACGACGGATGGTGTCGGCGTTCAGGAGCGCCAGACGCGCAAGTTCGCGTTGCGAGATGCCTGCAGCTCGCCGCGCCGCAGCCAGCCGCTCTGGCTGGAATCCGCGCATTACTCGTCGACTCACAGACAGCGCCCTACCGGAAAGATCTTCATCGCTAGACACTGTGCAGTCCCCTCGTTACGATGCGCACATAACAATAGCTTTAGAGCAATAGGTTTAGATTCTGGCAGAAGGGAGGCTATGGGAAGCCCTGCCGAAACGTGAACGGTCCCCCGGCTGTTAGCGCAGCCAGGGGACCGTCAACCAGCAAGCCGACTGTTAGCGCAGTCGGACAAGCCCGGAGATCACAGGCTCACACCCCAGATCTCCATTGCAGAACTGGACCTGCAAATGAACACATTAGTTGGGGCTAGTGCCTCGCGCCTAGCGGATACCCTGCCTGACGCGGGCCGGGACAGTATCGACAACACCGACCGCATCGCCGACAAGCATCTCGGAACGGTGCTGGCCACTCACCGCCCGACGCCCGACGCGACCTCCTGCCGCACGTGCGGCTTCGTTTACAGCGAGAAGTATCCGCTCTGCCCGGACGTAGCCGACACGCTGCGAACGTTGGCAGCAAATGATGCCCGGCGCGCCACTCACACCGCCGGACTCGGTTCTTTCACGACGAAGCAGCTCCGCGCGATGGCGCGCGAGCACTACGGCGAAGGACGTTGCCGACGATGCGGGTTCACCTACGCTGGGAAGCTTCGATCCTGCCCAGCTGCCCGCCGGATCGCCCACGAACTCGAGTCCCGCGGCAAAGCTCCCGTCACCCAGCCCAGCCCCAGCCAAGGTCTGTGCGCCGGAAAAGCTAGGGGTTGGACTGTCAACGGCAACGCGTCCGCCCCGTGGAAACGCGCAATGGCTGCCTGCAAGATTTGCCCTCTGCTTGCACAGTGCGAAGCTGCCCTGAACACTCGACTCGCTGCCGGCGACAAGATCTCCGAGCAAGTCATGGCCGGTCGGCTCTTCACTGTCACCGGGCGAGAAATCCCTGTTGGCGAAATCGAAGCGTTCGCCGTCGCTCGCGGGCAGTCGAAAAAGAGACCGCAGGCATCCCGGACGCCCAAGCCCCTGGCCCTCTTCCCCGGCGGCGCAGCATGACCGCCTCCCATTGCAGTCGCACCCCAGCCGAGGCCCCCAAGCCCGCATCCACCGAACACCACGACAGCACGCCCCTCCCCCGCGCCGCGACCGTTGCCGACTGCTCACGCCGTGTTCAGGCACGACAGCACGATTCGTCTGTTGAGAGTGGAGCATGAGCCACCTTGTCGGATCGGACCGTCAGGGACGTAGATGGGCCGTTCTCACCATCGGCGGCACCCTCAGAGCTCGTCTCATCAGCGGCATCGCAATTCCGGCCGTCATGGACCTCGCCGAGCTGATCGACACCTACGGGCCGCTGGTCATGTTCCCTACCCGCGCCACCCCTGCCGGCGGTGTCGAAGCCCTGATCGACACGGTCCAACTCGTCGCGTCCGACCCGGAGACAGCCTCTGTGGAACAGATCAGTCAGGTCGCTGCCTTCGCGAGATCGATCGTCCTGCCACCGGTCAACAACGGTGACAACGGCACCTTCAGCAGCTCATGCAGGCCTCCACGACCAGAAGGTGTTGCACCCGATCACGGATGAATCCGTCGGGGAAGACGCCCTACACCCGGGAAACAGCCACCACCGGGTTCCAGGCAGAACACCCACGCCGACAAGCACCCAATTCCACAGTGCAGTAACACAATCCAAAGAGAAGAACCCCAGACGGGTGGATTCTCAACAGAAATCCATCGGAAGAACCGGAAGATCCTTCCCGTCCTAGGGAGTTCGTCTGCCAGGACGAACGCTCTCCTGCATGCGTTTTCGAAGTTGACGCTTCGAAACTCGGTTACTGCCATCCCTGAAGGGGCCTACCTTGCCAGGTACGTCTCAGGGTAACGCATACCCTGAATACACCTCAATCGCCCATGATTTCACCTCCACCGATCCGGCACCCACGGCCGGTACAGACGGCGCCGCGCTATCCCCACCCCCCGGCGACGCCGAATGGAGCGCACTCGTCACGGCCGCAGTAGCTGCCGTCTCCGAAATCGAGGCCGCTCAACAGCAGGCCGACACCGCAGACCCTCATACGGAAGCCACCGTCACCGAACTCCTAGAGGCGCAACCCGCCGGCTCTCACGCCTTCTCGTTACCGATCGCTCCCGGCGCCTCCACACACGTCCCGACCTGGGTTAGCCGGAAGTACTGGTTGGCACTGTGCGAGTGGGTCATCACTCACACCGACCGTGGCCGTGCAGCCCTCAAACGCCACGGTATCGCCGCAGCCACATTCGTTCGCGGCTGCGGCGCACACGCCGAGTTCGCCGAGTCAGCGACCGGTCGGCGAATGTCCGCATCCCTGGGCACACTCACCAGCCGGTCCGGCCTCTCGAAGGATCAGCTCAAGCGGTGCCGACGAGTACTCAAATCGCTCGAACTCGGCCTCGAGCAGGTTCGCGGCAAGAAACTCGACGGTCTCGAACGTGAAGCAGCCGCCCGCCACTACGAGCAGATCCACGGCCATGCCCCCGCTCGGCCTCAGACAGGCGCAGCGAGCGTGTGGGCGTTGTCGGCACCCCAATGGGCTGTCGAAGCCATGCCCGCACCGGAGAAGAAGATCAGGCGCTGCCGCCGCCCGGCACCTTCCCGAAAACACAGAGTGTCGACGACTCGCCCGGAGCCGTCGACAACGTCCAGATCTGTCGCTTCCGCACCCCAATCCCTTTGTCGTTCTTTTCATGTGAATCTTTCCGCCAGGAAAGATCACCAAGCGCGCGGGCGCGCCGGTAGCGAGAACCCGAACCCCATTCCTGTGCGATCCTTGGAGCTTCAGAGAGCAGCTGCTCAATTGGTTGAACGAATCCCGGCCCTGCGTGGACGGATCGGTATCAACCACGTGACGGGGCAGCGTCGAGGGCACATCGGATCGGTGTGCGATCTGCTGGTCGAAGCTGGGATCGACACCGACCGCTGGACGGGCATCGACATCGCCGATGCTCTCACCCTCGACGGCACCAAGAGGGGCTGGACTTGGCCGACGACGGAGTCGATGACCTCGCCGCTGCGTCTGGTGGCGTTCAGACTCAGTCAGATCGACTGGTTGGGCGTCTCGCCGACCGAGTCCAAGACCCGCGGCCGCGAGTTGCCCGACGAGACGCCCGCTCAGGCGGCGCATCGGCTGGTCCAGTCCCGGCGCCGCGCGCTCGCCTCGACTGCCACGACACAGGCTCCCCCGGCCTCGGCCGAGCACCGGCGGGCCATTCGCACACAGTTCGCGGCGTTCCAGGCATCTCGACAGTCCGATCCAGTGAGACGTATCGCTACGCCAGTTCAGCATTCTTCGACATGCTGAAAGCATGTGAGGCGCCCCGTATATCATCATCGAGGGGTGGGGCCCGGATACGGCAGGCTATCGCGCATCTGCCTCGGGTCGTCACCGTGCCTGTGGGAGACGTGAACAGCGGTCTTCGTGATCCGGTCGAGGTCGAGCCGCGCAATCCGTGGATTTCGCTTCCGATGCGAGGTGGCTATCTGCCGGACCGAGCAGCCGACGAGGGTTCCGCGTGGCGCCGGGATGCCGAACGACGCGGCCGCATACCGAGGCGACGGACAGGCTCAGGCTCACCCAGGAAGCGGCCCCACGGATCGAGACGCTCACGCTTGGAATACCAGTCGTGCAGGTAGAGCAAGTTCAGTGCCGCGAGGGTGAACCCGATGAGTAGTGTGTAGCGGCTGATTCCGAAACCGCGGAGGCAGCCGCGGTGCACGTGGATCCGGTTCTGCTTCAAGTCGGCGAACACGCTCTCGATCCCGACGCGGCGGTGATACGACGCCTCCCACGCCAGGGTGCCGTGCTGGAACGGCATCCGCAGATCCGGGTAGTGGGTGTCGTGCAGGGTGATCGTGTGCCTGCAGCCGCATTCCTGCCCGCGGATGCAGGAGGTCGTGGGCACGCTGTGCGGCGCTCGCATCGAGACCGGGTTGTTCGGGCACCGCATCCGCGCCGGTGAGGCCGCCGGCCCGCGGTAGCGGTGCGCCCCGCCGAGGTGGCGGGCGTCGTGCGGAACGTACGCGTATGCCTGCCGCGCCTGATCGCGCAGCTCCACCCGAGCACGCTCGTCCTCTTCTTGTCGGGTCGATCGGGTTGAGGTCGTACAAACCTTCGGGGAGGCTGTCCGAGTAGAGGAGCCCGTCGATCCACAGGGTGTGCGTGCCCTCTGGCCCGGGATGCATGCGGGATCGAGGTGTGGAGCCCTTATCGACGCGGTGTCTTCGCGTAGGGCGAGGGGATGTCTCGTTGCGGCTCCGCGTGTTCCGACGCATGGACAGCTCGAATGACGCCGTCCGGGGTCATCGTGTCGATCAGGGCCCGCGCAGCCCAGGCCACGGCTCGTGACTGCAACTCGATCAGGGCGTCGGCGCCGGACAATACGAGTACGGCTGAGCCGCCGATCCAGAGGGGTAGTCGCATTGCTGTCTTCCTGATTCAGTGGTCTCCGCCGGTTGCCCTTCGACCGGGGGCCAGCGGGCCGTGTCGCGTGAATTATCGGGCATGTACGACAAACCCATCATGGTTAGGGCTCATCATGGTTAGGGCCGGCCTCGCGCCTGCTTCAGTGTTGCGCTGGGAACCGTTGGGTTCTGTTCCTCGGGTGCAGAACCCAACGGCCCCAGGGGTCGCGAGACTGGATGGTCCGGTCCTGTCTCGCTAGCACAGACGCCGACAAATGATCGCGCTTGTAGTCCTGTGGACCGCTTGTAGTCCTGTGGACGGGGACCTTTCAGCGACGAGGCTGCCGGCTGGCTTGTTTCTGTGTGTGTGGAGATGCATCGCTGCTGTGCCTACCGTCGGACCGCGGTCCCGCTCCGACGACGAGTCGGTGACCTGTCCGGTCAGGACTCGAGAAACGATGGCCAGGACTTCGTCGGTGAGCTCGGGTGGCGGTTCCGCGGGTCCGGTCGAGGATGTGCGTGCAGCCGGACCGACCGCGATCGTCGTAGGCCTGTCCACCCCGACGCCGCATCGCAGGACTGCACGTGGTCCGCGTACTCGTCGCCGACGCTCTCACCAACACCGGTGCGGGACGGCCCTTCACGGGTTCGCACAGGTTGTTGCGCATACTCGACGGTCGAACGTCCCGAGTCCTGTCCCTCTCTCACTGATCAAAGGTCTACCCGGCGGGCCACTCGGGGCGCGACGACCCGCGGGGCACCAGGATTGTCCGGTACCGGCCGGGCGTCTCGGACATCGCGACCTGGTCGGTGACACCCTGGTACGCCCCGAGCGGGGTGTCGGCGCGGAAGGTCTCCGGGTCCAGGTAGCGGTGCGTCTCGCCACCCGCGCCGCCCGCGACGGACGCCGCGTATTCCTTGTCGAAGATGCCCATCCCGACGATCCACAGCGCGGCCCGGGTCAGCGACACGTGCACCCGGTAGCTGCCGCCGTCGACGGCGCGGCGGGTCAGCGCCTCGACGACGCCGGCGGCGAGGAGCCACGACACGACGTAGTCGTTGACCACCATGATCGGCGGTAGCCCGGGCCGTTCACCGTCCCCCTCGAGGTGCATCATCCCGACGAGGCTGCCCGCGGTCTGGTCGAACCCGACGCGCTGCGCCCATGGTCCGGTCTCCCCGTTCAACGATGCGGTCGCGTGGATGATCCCGGGTCGGATCGCGGCGGCCTCCTGTGCGGAGATCCCGATCGAATCCAGGTATCCGGGACGGCGATTGGCGTAGAAGACGTCGGCGCCGGCCAGGAGCTCCCGGATCCGCCGCGCACCATCGGCGTCGGTCGGGTCGATGGTCGCGGACCGGACTCCGACGTTGGCGCTGACGTAGGTGGCGTCGTGCTCGAACTCGCTGGGCCGCCAGATGTTGAGGACGTCGGCGCCGTGCAACGCCAGGGTCCGTCCCACTCCCGCGCCGGCGATGACGTGTCCCATGCCGAGCGCCCGGATCCCGGTGAGCGGTTGGTCGACGCCCGGCGGCAGCGGCTCGGGGTCGCTGTCACCGATTCGGGTGATCTCGATCAGGGGCAGCGCGGCGAGCACGTCCCGGTAGTGGGGTTCGGCCATCAGTTCGGGCGTCGTCCGCAGCATCGGCAGCACGCACCCGGCCTCCACAGCGGCGGCCTCGAGCTCCGTGCCCTTCCAGCCCGCGATCGCGGCGGCGACCGCTCGCTGGTCGTCGGGGACGCCGAGCAGGCGTTGCGCCGCCACCTTGATCTTCGGGTACGGGTTCAGCGGCATCATCCAGCGGTCGTCCGCGGTCCGGTAGAAGGCGAGACCGAGGGCGTTCGACGGGGTGGCCGGGGCGCCGGGCGCGTAGCCGTTCAGCAGTTCCCACCGGCGGTCGTAGAACGGGCACAGCCGGTGCGGTGCGACCCGCAGGTCGACGGCGATGTCCTGGCCCCGTCCGCCGCGCCGCTGCCACAGCTTCGCGATCGCGGCCGACTTCGCGGTCAGCGCGACCGCCGCTGCGGCGCCGAGACGCAGTGTGCTCGGCACCACCGGGTCCGCACCGGCGAAGGTGATCGCGCCCCCGGTGTCCGCGGCGGTCATGCCGATGCCCGCGAGGACCTCGTCGAGATGCCCGTGCGGGTCGAACGCGTCGTCCGTCGCGGGGTTGGCGACGGCCTCGGTAAGCCGGTCGGTGAGCGGTGTCGTGACGTCGGTAATGGGACTACTCCTGATCCTGTGCGAAGTCGGCACCGCCGACGGGGTTGTGTGCAGAGTCGGCGTTCTCTGCGGATTTGGCCGGGCCGACGAGGTCTTCGGGGGCGAGGACATCGCGGGACCGCAGGTACTCGCCGATCGCCTTCCCCACCTGGTCGACCCGGGTGTTCGACGATCCGCCGGTGCCGAGCAGTCCGCGCAGCACGAAGTGGACGGAACGCATTTCGGGGAACTCGTGCCGGACGACGTCGAGGTCCTTCGTCTCGGGAATGAGGCGACGCATCTCGTCGGTGGTCAGGAAGCGGCGCAGCCACTCCCACACCCGCGGGTCCGGTGTCCACACCCCGACGTTCGCGTTGCCGCCCTTGTCGCCGCTGCGGGCGTGGACGAGGGAACCGAGCTTGACCTGTCGGACCCGTTCGGCGAGTGGCGCTTCCGCCGGTTCGGGGTGCACCGGCTGGAACAGGGACCGGGTCTGCGGGGGACGCGGCACGGGCAGGACGCGGCCGTCGTCGAGGACCGCGCGGTGTTTGAGGACGTCGCTGGTGATCGTACCGGGCCAGTAGTCGATCCGCGGCTTGGGGCGGGTCTGGAAGACGCCACCGCCGTCGTGGAAGAACCCGGGGATGCTCTGCAGGTACAGGCTGCCGAGCCGGCGCGGCAGGTCGAAGCGCCGCAACGTCTCCGCATCGTCCGCGGCAACCATCACTCGGAGTGCGACGGTGGCCTGCCACTGCGTCTCCGGATCGTCCGCGGGGACACCGATCTGGGTAAGGTCGAGGTCGACACCGGGGGGCAGGTCACGGCGGAGTTGGTCGCGGAGCAGCTCGACCTTCGCCTCGACGTCGGGGGACGTCACGAAAACTGTGTTCACCACGGTGAATCCGACGGGCCCGAAGATCGCGACCTTCGTCGTCGACGGCGGCGGGGCTCCGGTCGTCCCGGTGACGGCGACGCGGTTCGGCTCCAGCTCGGTGATCGCGACGTGGTCGAGTTCGACGGTCACGTCCGGGTTCGCGTAACGCGGCCCCTGGATCTCGTAGACGAGCTGCGCGGTCACCGTGTCGACGGTGACCGCTCCGCCGTGGCCGCGGTGCTTGGTAATCACGCAGCTGCCGTCGGCGGCGACCTCCGCGATCGGGAAGCCCGGAACGGTCATGTCTGGGATCTGCCGGAAGCCGGAGAAGTTGCCGCCCACGGCATGCGGGCCGCACTCGATGATGTGGCCGGCGAGGACGGCACCCGCCAGCGCGTTCCAGTCGTCGGTGGCCCAGCCGTGCCACCACGCGGCGGGCCCGAGCGTGAGCGATGCGTCCGTGACCCGTCCACACACGACGATGTCCGCGCCGCCGCCGAGCGCGGCCGCGATCCCCCACCCGCCGAGGTAGGCATTCGCCGCGATCGGCGTGGCCACCCACTCGGACAGAGGTCGGCCGCTGTCCAGATTCGGGAACCGGTGGCCCTGCCGGTCGAGATCGGCGAGGCGCGCGACGATGTTGTCACCGTCGACGTACGCGACCCGCAGGTCGGCACCGGCGGCGGCGATCTCGACCCGCAGCGCGTCCGCCAGCCCCGCCGGATTGAATCCGCCGGCGTTGGTCACGACCTTCACACCACGTTCCGCGAGCGTCGCCAGGTGCGGACGGAGCTGCCCGACGAAGTACTCGACGTAACCGCCGCTCGGGTCGGCGTGATGCGCGGCCGCGAGCCCGGCGAGGGTTACCTCCGCGAGGTAGTCGCCCATCAGCACGTCCACCGGGTCGCCGGCGACCACCTCGTCGATCGCGGTGTATCGGTCCCCGAGGTAGCCGGAGAAGTTGGCAATGCGGATCGCACGGTCAGCCATGGCTGCCACCCTTCGTGTGTCGTTCACTTTCGGAGGTTATGTCGCGGAGCACCGCCATGGCGACGACCGATCGGCACAGGTGGACCTGACCGCCGCGGTCATCGCCGGTGCCGCCGTATACGGTGGCGGCGTGGACATGCTCCATCTGCGCTACTTCGTGGCGGTCGCCGAGGAACGGAGCTTCACCCGCGCGGCCGATCGGCTGCACATGGCCGCGTCCCCGCTGAGCAGGCGCATCAAGGATCTCGAACGCGAACTCGGCACCGAGCTGTTCGTCCGGACCCACCACCGCATCGACCTCACCGCCGCGGGCGAGGCCCTGCTTCCGGAGGCCGCGGACCTGGTCGCGCGTTTCGACTCGGTCCGGGACCTCACCCGGCGCGCGGCGGGCCGGCCCACCAGGACCGCGGTCGTCGGCATCGCACCGGACGTGTCGGCGACCCTGCGCGACCGGTTCCTCGGCGCGGTCGGGGAACGGTACCCGGACATCCGGACGACACTGGTCCCGGCCAGCACCGAACCCCTGTTGCGGGAACTGCGCGCGGGCAACGTCGACATTGCACTCGTCCACGGCAAGCCGGCGGGGCCCGCGGTGGGCAGTGTCCTGCTCGAGCGGCAGGCCGTCGGGGTCGTGGTGGGCCGGTCCACCTTTCCCGCCGACCGGACGTCGGTCCAGCTCGGGGAGCTCGCCGCGCTGCCCTTCGCCTCGATCAGCCCCGACGCCGCACCGGGCCTGTACGGACGGTTGGACGCGCTGCTCGAACGCAACGGCATCCACAAGCGAATCACGTTGTCCGGGCATAATTTCGCCGGGCTCGCCCAACTGGTGGCGACGGGGCAGGCGTTCACTCTGGTCAGCCTCGGTTCGGGCGTCACGAACCGGGTCTTCCACGGCGAGCCCGTCACCATTCTCGACATCGATGGGATCGACGTGAACATCACCACGGTCGCTGCGTGGCGCACCTCGTCCCCGACGTCGACGATCGCGGACCTGGCCGAGGTCGCGCGCGACCTTGCGAAGCCTCGGCCCTGACGAACGTATCCGGACAGCGACTCACCTTGTTGCGAAGTAGGTTTCGCGACACGCGGTGTCGCCGCACCGCAACACCCGGACCGCACCGGCCTGCGAGGAGATTCGGACCGGATAAGCGAGCACAGGATTCGTGTCGATGTCGACGACCACCGCATCGCGACCGTGACCCTGGACCGCGGCGAGATGCACAATGCGCTCGACCCGGCGACGTTCGACGCGATTGTCGACGTCGGCTCGCGGCTCGCGGCCGATCACAACATCCTCCGCCTAAAACCGGCTGTCGCGCAAGGTGATTCGCTTCCGGATGACCGTCGCCCGGCCACGCTAGCGGCCGGCGCGGCGGCATGGCCGGGGGCGGACGCCCTCGCCGGTCGGCCGGGACGCGGTCGTCCGTGGGCGGACGAGGTCGCCTCCCGTCCCGTCGACCCGGCCGTCTGTCTTGGATGACGTCGATTTGACCACTGGCCGCAGCGACAGAGAACCGAACGCCACGGATCCGTCGCGGGGAGGTGAACCTGATGAGCCCGATTCGGCCCGCAACTCCGCTGAACAGTCAAGTTAAAGTGGGTGTGCGGATCGTGATGATTCTCGTCGATACCCTTCCGAAAGTAGCTAGTGCCGCACCCGTGAACCTTTGCCCCGTTGCAGCCGACACGCCGACCACTTCCGGTGTGCCGGCCACGGCATCGGTCAACCTGGTCGAGT
>NZ_JBSFRH010000063.1:0-33272 GCF_053589135.1 Rhodococcus sp. NPDC003382 | reverse complement strand
GCCACCACCGGGACCCGGCAACCGCTACAGTGAACACGCCCACGAGTGGGCACTTTCGTTGAGCACAAGCGAGCACCTTCGCTGAGCCTCATCAGTAGTAGGACTCCAGGTAGGCACGTACGGCGGTTTCGGGGGAGCCGAAGAGGTCGATGCCGGGTTCGGCGCTCCAACGGTAGTTGTATTGGACGAGATCGGGAAGTGTGTACGGCGCAGGTTCGGGTGGCGCGATCGCCGTGATCCACGGTGCATCTCGAGATGGTGAGTGTCGCGGCGACAAGCGCGATCACGCGTTTGCGAATCGGTCCGGGTGATGACTCTGCGGCAGCAACTAGTCGTATCGCCGACGTCTGCTCGTCACTGGGAACTCGACCATCCGGGGTAGGGCGGCAGGGTCGGGTAAGGGACTGTGAATGTTTCGTTGATACGTTCGGGTCTTGTTTCGGGTGGGTCGGGAAACTTGTGCTGGCAGGCGAGGTTGTCGTCGAAGTTTCCCGTCGAGAAGGCGTGTCGCGTGACGGTCCAACCGCCGAACACGTCGTTTTGGGGTGTGCGTTCCGGGCCCTCCGCGTAGCGCGCTGTGTCTGTGATCCCGGCAGATCCTGGCGTGAACTCGATTTGCATTGCGGTCGGTATCCGCACCCCGCGATTGGTGTATGTGCCGTCGCGACGTAGGTCCATCAGGGAATAGTCACCTTCGCAGACAACTGCCTGCATACCGAAGGCATTCCGTTCGATCGACAGCAGATGTGCATGAAAGGTGCCGACGATGGGAAGTGGGTTGTAATTGGTTCGGTCGTTGATCGCTCGATGACGTGGGGGGTCGTATGCGACGTCCTCTGTGGCGTTCTCGAACCCGGGATAACCCGCCGCGGTTGAGTGCGCGAAACTCGCAATGTAGTAGGACTCGAAATAGGCGCGAACGACCGTTGCGTCAGGGCCGAGCAGGTTGATACCGGACTCCGCGCTCCAGCGATAGTTGTACTGAACCACATCCGGGAGTTGGTAGCGCGCAGATATTTCGGACTCCGATGTATCTTGGCCGATGCTGCAGCCGGATACGTGGAACGCCGCGGCAGCTGCAACACACGCGATACTGAGTCGGGTTGCGATTCGGGTCATCGATCCACATCCTGCCGAGCATTTTCGAATGCGGAGAAGAAGGCCTCCAGAGGGAGGTCGGCGGCCGTCAGGGCGTCATGCGTTCTCGTGCTGAAGTGGGTCAATTCGGTGTCTGGGCGTTCGCCTTCGATCTCGGTCAACGTCTGCAGCCGACCGTCCTCGGTTGTGTACTCGGTCCACGCCGAGTCTGCGGGAAGGCGCCCACCATTGGCGGCTTGCACGCCGAGCGCCATGTTGTAGTAGGAGGCCGTACGCGATGTGTCCGCCGAAGCATTCGCCGTCATCGATTCGATCCGATCGACTGTGCTCATGTACGCCTCGCGCACCGATGGCGATGCGACGTCGATGCCCGTCGCCAGGAACGGACCCGCCACCGGAACGAACGAAGCCGACCCGTACAAGGCCGCTTTCGCGCTGTCGAACACCAACCCTCTGCTGTCCAGTGCATCCTCGGCGTCGGTTCGCCGGTTCTCCAGTTCGAGGTCGAGTCCGGCTTCGACCACGCCGGCCAGTCGTCCCGCCCACACTCCGTAATGGATTCGCGAATCGGTGTTCGTTGCACCGGATGTCGCCCACACCTGCTCCAGCGACGCGACCGACGTCGATGCCTGTGCTGTCAGGTGCCCGGCCGCGTCGACGTCGCTCGACAGCACTGCGTAGAGCAGTGGCGCGTTCCGGAAGCCGAGTGCCCCGTATCCGTGTGTTCCGGTCTCCTCACCGGGAACGCCGACCATATCGGCCAGATAGGGTGCCACGGCTTTTGCGAGGCCTTGGGTCACAGCGGGATTCAGCTCACCGATCGATTTTCCGTCGGTCCCGGGAACGTCGAGCAGTTCCGCATGGTGGCCGGACAGCAATTGCGAAAGGCCGAAAGCGGTTTCGCCTGCACGCGTGGCGCGTTCGATCGACCCGGGGTCGTCACCGATCGCTGCTGCATCGTCCGCAATCCACTCGAACATCCTCGCCACCGCGGGCTCGCCGGAGTCCGACCAATCATGTTGCAGGAGAGGAAGTATCCGATCTTCGCGGCTGTCCGGATCGACCACCATCTCGTGCACGCTCTCCTGGTCACGTCCACCGGCGGCGACCAGATGCTCGAGGAGTCCGTCGAACGTCGTCGATCCCGCGTCCCGCAGTTCGATGGCGCTTCGGGGCCCCGGATCGAGTGCAGCCAACTCACCGGCCCGCTCGAGCAGTGCGCGATTGATCGGATTGTCCTGCTGCAACGCCGCGTCACCGACCCCGTACGACTGCGCGAACCGGTCGAGCAGACCCGCGTCCGGAACGGCGGTGAGAAACACCGGGGGATTGCCCACCACGACGCCGGTCGTGGCCGGCGTGTCGAAGAATTCCGCCACCCCTGCCGGCATACCTCCGGAGCCGGTCTCGGGTCCGGCGGCGAGCGCCAAACCGTTCGCCAGGAGCCGCTGCCCTTCGGCGGACCCTTCCATACCCAACTGCTCGGACAGTTTCACGAATCCGTCGACCCCGAGCGTGCCGTACAGCTCCCGCACATAGTCGGGCGTTGCCTGGGACATCACGATGTGTTCCCCACGCGCCAGGGCTTCGAGCTGTTCGGCGGTGGGTTGGATTCCGCGCAGGTCACGCAGCAGATTGTCGATGTCGGCGGCGGTCAAGTGCGCGCCGCCGGTGATCTTCACCGCGAGTTCGCGGGCTTCGAGGCCGGACGTTCCGAGGTGTTCGGGGACGAGTGCGCGCAGGGCATCGAGGGCGTTCCGGACCGCTCGGGCAGCCTCGGCGTCGGCGTCGGCCAGGGCGGTCACCGCTTGGCCGACCCGCCAGCGCCAGTAGTCGACCTCCTGAGGATCCTCGACGGACCCTGCCGAGACCTGCCAGTCGTCGCCGACGGAGGCGCCGGCAGCGTGGGCTGCGGCGACCGTGTCGAGCAGGTGGGTCCTCGCCGTGCCGATGCTGCCCAGCGCGGAGCGATACGCGGCGCCGACGCTCTCCACGCTTTCGGCGCACCGGAGCATCCGGCGGCTTTCGAACTCGGCGCGTTCCTCCGCGGCGGCCTGAGCATCGCTGACCCAGCAGTCGTGGTCGCGCATCAGCGACACATCGCGATGGACCGAGCGGGCGATGGCGGCGAGCCTTCGCTGTGCTCCGTCGATCGCGTCCGCGGTTCCGCCCAGGTGCTGTGGTTGCCACCTCGCCACGGACGTCTGCGTCGGCGTCACGCGACCTCCCCGGCATTGCGGATGAGGGACGCGAACTCGTCCTCGGCGATCACGTAGCCCTGCGCACCGCCCCCGGCGATGTAGGCCATCTGGTCGATCGGCCCGGCGAGCACGTCGAAGGCCCCCGCCAGCACAGCGACCGCCTCCGCCGAGACCGCGGCGAGCTGCGACCCCTCCAGCGAATGCGGCAGCTGCTCGAGGTCGTACCACGGCCCGGTCCGGTGGGAGTTTCCCGCGCGCCGGACCTCGTCCGCGTGGTTCATGAGGGTGGTGGCGAGCGTGGCGAGCATCTCCGGATCGACCTTCACCGCGACCGCCCGCCCCGGCCCGGAGCACAGCCCGGAGAACGCACGCACGCCGAACAGAACAAGATCACCATCGCCCCCCTGTGGTGTCGGGTTCACCCCGATCGCAGGGTCCCCCGACCCCGACGCAGAGGGCAGCTTACACACGGGTGTGTGACGGTCACCATGCCGGGAACGAAGACCCGCAGGAGGCGCGGTGTGGCTGACCGAACACGTCGCCGTGGAGGCCTACACTCATCGGTGCCCACTGACTTCCGGGAGTGACACGCGTGGCTGACTCGTTCGTTCATCTGCACAACCACACCGAGTACTCGATGCTCGACGGTGCCGCGAAGGTCGGGCCCCTGTTCAAGGAGGCCGAGCGGCTCGGGATGACGGCGGTCGGCATGACCGACCACGGAAACATGTACGGCGCGAGCGAGTTCTACAACGCCGCGAAGAAGTTCGGGATCAAGCCGATCATCGGCATCGAGGCGTACATCGCCCCGGAGTCCCGGTTCAACACCAAGCGTGTGCTGTGGGGCGATCCCAGCCAGAAATCCGACGACGTGTCCGGCTCGGGTTCCTACACCCACATGACGATGGTCGCGGAGAACGCGACGGGCCTGCGGAACCTGTTCAAGCTGTCCTCCCTCGCCTCCATCGAGGGTCAGCTCGGCAAGTGGGCCCGCATGGACGAGGAACTCATCGCCGCGCACGCCGAGGGCATCATCGCCACGACGGGCTGCCCGTCCGGTGAGATCCAGACCAGGCTGCGTCTCGGTCACGACCGCGAGGCGCTCGAGGCCGCCGCGAAGTGGCAGGAGATCTGGGGCAAGGACAACTTCTTCCTCGAACTGATGGATCACGGCCTGTCCATCGAGCGACGCGTCCGCGAGGGCCTGCTCGAGATCGGGCGCAAGCTGGGTATCCCTCCGCTCGCGACGAACGACTGCCACTACGTCACGAAGGACGCCGCCGAGAACCACGAGGCGCTGCTGTGCATCCAGACCGGTAAGACGCTCTCGGATCCGACCCGCTTCAAGTTCGACGGTGACGGCTACTACCTCAAGTCTGCCGAGGAGATGCGTGCCATCTGGGACTCGGAGGTTCCCGGCGCGTGCGACAACTCGGTGCTCATCGGCGAACGCGTACAGTCCTACGACGAGGTGTGGAAGCACCGCGATCGCATGCCGATCTTCCCGGTGCCCGAGGGGCACACCCAGGAGAGCTTCCTGCGGCACGAGGTCATGCGCGGCCTGGACCGGCGGTTCCCGGGCGGTCCGCCGGAGGAATACCTCGCCCGCGCCGACTACGAGATCGGCGTCATCAACCAGATGGGATTCCCCGCCTACTTCCTCGTGGTCGGCGACCTCATCAACCATGCCCGTGAGGTCGGAATCCGGGTCGGCCCGGGCCGTGGTTCGGCCGCCGGTTCTCTTGTCGCCTACGCGATGGGCATCACGAACATCGACCCGATCCCGCACGGTCTGCTGTTCGAGCGGTTCCTCAACCCCGAACGTGTCTCCATGCCCGATATCGATATCGACTTCGACGATCGTCGCCGCGGCGAGATGGTGCGCTACGCGTCGGAGAAGTGGGGCAACGACAAGGTCGCCCAGGTCATCACGTTCGGCACCATCAAGACCAAGGCCGCCATCAAGGACTCGGCGCGCGTGCAGTTCGGTCAGCCCGGCTTCGCGATCGCCGACCAGATCACCAAGGCGCTGCCGCCGCCGATCATGGCGAAGGACATCCCGGTCTCCGGCATCACCGACCCCAATCACGAGCGGTACAAGGAGGCCGCCGAGGTTCGCGCGCTGATCGACTCGAACCCGGACGTGAAGAAGATCTACGAGACCGCGCTCGGCCTCGAGGGGCTGATCCGCAACGCCGGCGTGCACGCCTGCGCGGTCATCATGTCGTCCGAGCCGCTGATGGATGCGATCCCGGTGTGGAAACGCGCCCAGGACGGCGCGATCATCACCGGCTGGGACTACCCGTCGTGCGAGGCCATCGGCCTGCTGAAGATGGACTTCCTGGGCCTGCGCAACCTCACGGTGATCGGCGACGCGATCGAGCTGATCAAGGAGAACCGCGGGATCGACATCGACCTCGACACCCTCCCGCTCGAGGACGAACCGACCTACGAACTGCTTGCGCGCGGCGACACGCTAGGCGTGTTCCAGCTCGACGGCAGTGCCATGCGTGACCTGCTGCGACGCATGCAGCCGACCGGCTTCGACGACATCGTCGCCGTCCTCGCGCTGTACCGGCCGGGTCCGATGGGCATGAACGCCCACAACGACTACGCGGACCGCAAGAACAATCGGCAAGAGGTCAAGCCGATCCATCCGGAACTCGAGGAACCGCTGCGCGACATCCTGAAGGACACGTTCGGTCTGATCGTGTACCAGGAGCAGATCATGCAGATCGCGCAGAAGGTCGCCGGGTACAGCCTCGGGCAGGCCGACCTGCTGCGTCGCGCGATGGGTAAGAAGAAGAAGGAGATCCTCGACGAGGCCTACGACGGCTTCGCCGAAGGCATGCGGAACAACGGCTTCTCGCAGCCGGCGATCACTGCGCTGTGGGACACCGTTCTGCCCTTCGCCGGCTACGCGTTCAACAAGTCGCACGCCGCCGGCTACGGTCTCGTGTCCTTCTGGACCGCCTACCTCAAGGCCAACTACCCGGCCGAGTACATGGCCGCGTTGCTCACCTCGGTCGGTGACGACAAGGACAAGGCCGCGCTGTACCTGGCGGATTGCCGCAAGATGGGCATCACCGTGCTGCCGCCGGATGTCAACGCCTCGCGCGTCGACTTCGCCGCGGTCGGCGAGGACATCCGATTCGGTATGGGCGCGGTGCGTAACGTCGGTGCGAACGTCGTCGCGTCGATCATCAAGGCCCGGGAGGAGAAGGGTGCGTTCACCGACTTCTCCGACTATCTCGGCAAGATCGACACCCTGGCCTGTTCGAAGAAGGTCACCGAATCGCTCATCAAGGCAGGTGCCTTCGACTCGCTCGGGCATCCCCGCAAGGGCTTGATGCTCGTCCACGCCGATGCGATCGACGCGGTGATGAGCACCAAGAAGGCCGAGGCCATCGGCCAGTTCGACCTGTTCGGTGGCGCCGACGCCGACGAGTCGGTGACTTCGGTGTTCAACGTGAAGATCCCCGACGAGGAGTGGGACACCAAGCACCGGCTCGCGCTGGAACGGGAGATGCTCGGCCTGTACGTCTCGGGGCACCCCCTCAACGGCATCGAGCACGTGCTCGCCGCGCAGGCGGACACCCAGATCCCGGCCATTCTCGAAGGCGACATCAAGGACGGCACCCAGGTCACCGTGGGCGGCATTCTCGCCTCGGTGAACCGGCGCATCAACAAGAACGGTCTGGCCTGGGCGTCCGCGCAGATCGAGGATCTGTCCGGTGGCATCGAGGTGCTGTTCTTCCCGCAGTCCTACTCGGTCTACGGGATGGACGTCGTCGAGGACTCCGTGGTCCTGGTCAAGGCGCGCGTATCGATCCGCGACGACCGGATCTCCCTGATCGCCAACGACCTTGCGGTACCGGATCTTTCGCAGATCGGTGTCGCCAAGCCGCTGTCGGTGTCGATGCCGACGCGGCTGTGCACACCGGACAAGGTGGGGGCACTCAAGAACGTCCTGACCCGCCATCCGGGCACCTCGGACGTCCATGTGCGGCTGATCTCCGGCAGCAAGGTCACCTTGCTCAAGGTCGACGACAGCCTGCGGGTGGAACCGTCGTCGGCGTTGATGGGCGATCTCAAGGCGCTGCTCGGCCCGGGCTGCCTGGCTACTTAACCCGCACGCGCGGTAGCGCCCGGAAACTCGAGTAGGGCGCTACTCGCGCGCTCCGGCGAGCGCCGGGCCAGCATCGAATGCGTACTCACTCGGGCATTCGATGCGAGGCGAAGATCATGAACAGGATCGGCGATCGGGCGGTTGTTCTCGGGGGCAGCATGGGCGGGCTGTTGGCCGCCCGCGCGCTGGCCGAGTTCTACGACACGGTGACCGTGGTCGAGCGGGACGTGCTCCCCTCCGGGGCGGAGAACCGGCGCGGGGTGCCGCAGGGACGGCACGTCCACGCGCTGCTCGCGTCCGGAGCGGAGGCGATGGACGAACTCCTGCCCGGGTTGCTCGCCGATCTGGCCTCCGAGGGTGTTCCGCAGATCGCGTACGGCGACATGGCCGGAGTTCACCTCGCCTTCGGCGGGCACACGTTCGGGAAGAGGGATCGTGTGCAGGACGGGCATGAGACGTACCTGCCGAGCAGGTGCTTCCTGGAGAGCCGGGTGCGCAGTCGGATCCGCGAGTTGCCGAACGTCACGATCCTCGACGGCCACGGTGCCGGAGAGTTGACCACCACGGCCGATCGCCGTCGGGTCACCGGTGTACAGGTGGGTGGTGGTGGGAGCGCCCATACACTGCGCGCGGATCTCGTGGTCGACGCCCGGGGACGCGGGGCGCGCACCCCGGCGATTCTCGAAGGTCTCGGCTACGGGCGCCCCGAGGAGGAGCATCTCGTCGTCGACGTGACGTACTGCAGTCGGTTGTTGCGCATCCCGCCGGGCATGCTGCGGGAGAAGATGGTGATCGTCGGAGCGCAACCGGGCCGCCCGACCGGGATGGCGTTGCTCGCCTGCGAGAACGATACGTGGATGTTCACGGTGAGCGGCATGGTGGACACGGAGCCGCCAACCGACCTCGCCGACACGATCGAGTTCGTCGAGTCGTTCTCTCCGGCGCATGTGGTCGCTGCGCTCCGTTCGGCCGAACCGCTCGGTGCCGTCGCGAGACATCGCTACCCGTCGAGCCAGTGGCGGCACTACGAGCGCATGAACCGGTTCCCGGCCGGGCTGCTCGTGTTCGGTGACGCGGTCTGCAGCTTCAATCCGATCTACGGGCAGGGCATGACCGTTGCGGCTCTCGAAGCGCTCGAGTTGCGAAAGTGCTTGCACCGCAGTGATTCCGACCTTGCCGGCCGGTTCTTCCGGGCAGCCGCCCGGCCCGTCGGGGCGGCATGGAAGTTCGCGATCGGTGCCGACCTGTCGCTGCCCGAGGTCGAGGGACCGCGACCGTGGGGTGTCAGGATCGGCAACGCCTACGTCGATCGGGTCCTCGCCGCCGCCGAGACCGACACCGCGGTCGCCATGCGCTTCCTCCGAGTCAGCAGCCTGTACGACCCGCCGCGGAACCTGGGGCACCCGGCCGTGCTGGCCCGCGTCTGCGCGGCCAATCTCCGGCGTCGCCGACCGTCCACCTCGTCCGCGGATCGAGCGGGCACGTCCACCGTGACCGCGCACTGAGTGCGAGCCGACGGGACGGTATCGCCTTTCCCGACGTGCGGTGCCCGCAACGGACCTACCGTGGATTCATGGACTGGTCGAAGGCTCTCGGAATCCCGGCTGCGGCGCTGGCCGCGGTGGCGTCGTACGACCTGCTCCAGCGTCGGCACGCGCTGCTGAGGAACTTCCCGGTCCTCGGTCACGGGCGGTATCTGCTCGAGGCGATCGGTCCCGAACTGCGTCAGTACATCGTCACCCGCAACGACGAGGAGCGGCCGTTCACGCGCGACCAGCGGCATTGGGTGTATGCGGCGTCGAAGCGGCAGAACGACACGTTCGGCTTCGGCACGGACAACGACGTCGAGTTCACCGACGGGTACACGATCATCAAGCACCGCACGTTCTCCCGGATCCCGCCGTCCGGAGCGCCGCACAGCGGTGAGGGACTGGCGATTCCGTCGGCGAAGATCCTCGGCGGGCCGCGGGGGCGGGCGAAGGCGTTCCGGCCGGAATCTTTCGTCAACGTCTCGGGGATGAGTTTCGGATCGTTGTCGGCGGCGGCGGTGGTGGCTCTGAACAAGGGGGCGGCTGCCGCCGGCTGCCTGCACAACACGGGGGAGGGCGGACTGTCGCGGTACCACCGCAACGGTGCCGACCTGATCTTCCAGATCGGCACGGCCTACTTCGGCTGCCGCGACAGCGAGGGCCGTTTCGATCTCGACCGGCTCGTCGCGCTCACCGAATCGGCACCGGTGAAGGCGATCGAGATCAAGCTGAGCCAGGGCGCCAAACCGGGTCTCGGTGGTCTGCTGCCCGGCGCCAAGGTCACCGAGGAGATCGCCGAGATCCGCGGCGTTCCGGTGGGTCGAGACGTGGTGAGCCCGTCCCGGCACACGGCGTTCCACGACGTCGACAGCATGCTCGATTTCGTGGAGAAGGTTGCCTCGGCCACAGGTCTTCCCGTCGGGATCAAATCGGCGGTCGGCGATCCGACGTTCTGGCAGTTGCTCGTCGACGCGATGCGCGACGGTGACCGTGGCGTCGACTTCGTCACCGTCGACGGTGGCGAGGGCGGTACCGGGGCCGCGCCGCTCGTGTTCACCGATTCGGTGTCGCTGCCGTTCCGCAGCGGATTCGCCCGGGTCTACCGGCTGTTCGCCCTGGCAGGGCTGGCAGAGCGTGTGACCTTCATCGGATCGGGCAAGCTCGGTGTTCCCGACAATGCCGTTGCCGCAATGGCACTCGGTTGCGACATGGTGAACGTTGCTCGCGAGCCCATGTTCGCGGTGGGCTGCATCCAGGCGCAGAAGTGCCACACCGACCGGTGCCCAACCGGTGTGGCGACCCAGAATGCTTGGCTGTCAAGAGGTTTGGATGTTCCGTCGAAGGCCGATCGGGTCGAGCAGTATCTACGGGCGCTGCGCCGGGAGGTGTTCAAGGTTGCGGAGGCGTGCGGTGTGGCGCATCCGAGCCTGATCACCACCGAGGACGTCGAGGTCGCCGACGGAAACCGGCATTCGGTGACCTTCTCCGAGTTGTACGACTACCGGGAGGGCTGGGGCCTGCCCGGTATCGCCGACCGCGACGAGATCACCCGCATCATGGCGGCGACCGCCGCGCAGCGCCCGGGTGACACCGGATCGCACGGCGCGAAGACGAAACCCTAGAAGACGAAACCCTGGAAGACGAACTCTAGCTGCGGCGGTAGTACGCCAGGCGACCCCACCAGGTCACGGTGGCTGCGGCCGCCGCCGAGAGCACGGCGGTCTGTCCGGACCCGGTGATGACGAACAGCGTGAGCAGCACCAGGAAGCCGACGACCAGGGCTTCGAGCTTGTACAGCGGCCACTCGGTGCCGGCGAGGTCGACTCCGGCCACGCGCCGGGCCCGATGGGCCGGACTGTCGAGAGTGGTCATCACGAGGCTCCTACGGTGCTGGAAAGTCTGTCATCAGGGTAGTCGCAGTCGAGAATTCGGGTCAACGAACTTTTTGCCCCGGGTGTGTCGGATCACAGACCGGGTGTGTCGGATCACAGATACGTGTTGACTGTCGGTATGCCTCTCATCGGAGAATACGAACCCAGCCCGGCAAAATGGGCCGCGGACCAGGTCGAGAAGTACGAATCCTCGGACGGTGCCGAGGGGAACACCATGCAGGGCCGGCCGGTGGTCATCCTCACCTCCCGGGGCGCCAAGAGCGGCAAGCTGCGCAAGACGCCGCTGATGCGCGTCGAACACGAAGGCATCTACGCAGTCGTCGCCTCGCTGGGCGGTGCACCGAAGAACCCGACCTGGTACTACAACGTCGTCGCGAATCCGCACGTGGAGCTGCGGGACGGTGCCCAGGTGAAGGACATGACCGCACGCGAGGTCCACGGCGACGAGAAGGCCGTGTGGTGGAAACGCGCGGTCGAGGCGTTCCCCGACTACGCCGAGTACCAGAAGAAGACGGACCGGCAGATACCCGTGTTCGTGCTCGAACCGAGATAGGGGACCGCCGGTCGCCACACCACCCGCGCGATCAGCCGAAGTCGACGACGGTCAGCACGAGCGGCAGGGCGTCACGACGCGGCCCGGGGTTCGGCTCGTCGAGCAGTTCGCCGCTCGCGGCGTCGAGCGTGCCCACGACGCCGAACTCGTCGAGCACGAACGGGACGTTGTCGGACGAGAAGATGAGCGGCGTGCGGCTCAACTGGAAGTGCAGGTGGGCCGCCGACGAGTTGCCCGAATTGCCGAGCCGGGCGATCTCGTCCCCGGCGGACACACGGTCTCCGACCTCCACCCTGGGAGAACCGGGAGCCAGATGGTAGTAGACGGCGAACAGGTCTGGGGCCAGTTCGAGGGCGACCATGTTGCCGCCGAGGTCGGCGAGCGTGAAGCCCGGACCGAGGGGCAGCTTGCCGGGCGGCGTGTCGGGAACGGATGCGTGGACGGCCACGACGGTGGCGTCGGCGACCGCGAGCACCGGGGCGCCGTAGGCGAGGTAGTTCTCGTTCTGTGCCGGATCCCCGTCGACCTCGACGCCCGGCTCGTAGCCGTGCTCACGGGTCGCCGCGACGTCGATCCGGCTCACGTCGATCGCGAACCGCTCGGCCCCGTTGATCCGGCCGCCCACCGGGAGCAGGACGTTGCGATGCGCGTTGAGGGTGCAGCATCCGTTCTCGACGATCCACCCCTGCCCGCGGAGCGGTGCGCCGACGACGACCGGCTCCTCGGTCGAGATCGTCACCGTTCCGCCCGTCTGCGTCACCTCGTCGGGCCAGAGAACCGCGACGCCGCCGTCGCCCGATTCCGGGGAGCCGAACGAGGCGGTGATCCGATGCGTGACGGTCGCGGGAACGGCATCCCGGCTGGGATAGGTGTCGTCGAGCACCAGCAGGGCGGTCTTACCCGACGGGATCCGGATCGCCGGGTCGCCGTCCGCGACGGGTTCCGCACCGCCGTAGTCGGCGAGGATCATCGTCCGGGCGGCGACCTCGTCCTCCGTCAGCGAGGCCACGACCTCGCCGTCGGTGGTGAGCGTCTCGACCGACGTGATGACGGCGGGCCGCGGGGCGAAGTTCAGCACCGTCAACTCGTAGGCCACGTGGAAGAGTTCGTCCGAGCCCGGCACGGGGACCGGGTCGGGTGCCACCACGCCGATGACGAGAGGGGAGATCTCGTCGGTTCCAACTGCCTCGTCGGACGACGATCCTGCCGGACCGCTCTCGGGCGTCGACGTCGGCGATGCCTCGCCGCCCGGGAGCAACGTGCAGGCCGCGACGACGCCCGCACTCGCCACGAAGACCATCGCCGATCGGACTCGCCCGATCCATACCGGCCCAGGCATGTCGTCAGTAGACCGTGTGCGCTGCGAATCCGCAAGCGATTGTCGGCGCAGATCACCGCGGTCACGTGACCTGCTTTGGATGATCGGCGAGGCGGGTGGCAGCATTGACGGGTGACCACCTACCCGCACACCGCTGAACCGACTCGGACGCCCGTTGTGAACGTGGCCGACATCGACGCGGCGGCGGAGCGAATTTCCCCGGCGGTGGCACCCACTCCCCTCGAACATTGCCCGCGCCTGTCCGCGCTGACCGGCGCGAACGTGTACCTCAAGCGTGAGGATCTCACCCGGGTGCGGTCGTTCAAGCTGCGCGGCGCCTACAACGTGATGGCCCAGCTCAGCGACGCAGAACGGGCTGCCGGCGTCGTGACGGCCAGTGCCGGTAACCACGCGCAGGGCGTGGCGTACGCGTGCCGGTCGATGGGAATCAAGGGGCGCATCTATGTGCCCGCGCGTACCCCCAAGCAGAAGTGCGACCGGATCCGCGTCCACGGTGGCGAGTTCGTCGAGCTCATCCCGATCGGCGACACGTTCGATGCCGCGGCCGCAGCGGCCCGCGGCGATGTCGAGCGCACCGGTGCGACGATGGTCGCCCCGTTCGACGATGCGCGCACCGCAGCCGGGCAGGGCACGATCGCCCGCGAGATCCTCGCGCAGTTGCCGGCGGCACCGGACCTGGTCGTCGTGCCCGTAGGTGGCGGGGGGCTGTTGGCCGGTATCGCGGCCTACCTGCACGAGAAGTCGCCGACCACCTCGATCGTCGGCGTCGAACCGGCCGGTGCCGCGTCCATGACCGCCGCGCTCGTCGCGGGCGGCCCGGTGACGCTGCCGGAGGTCGAGCCGTTCGTCGACGGCGCCGCGGTCCAGCGGATCGGAAACGTGCCCTACGAGGTGGTGTCGCAGCTCGGCGCCGAGGTGGTGTCGCACTCGAGTCTGCCGTTGGTCGCGACGATCCGTCAGGACACGCTCGGCACTGCGGCGTTCGGGATGACCCAGGTCGACGAGGGCGCGATCTGCACCGCGATGCTCGAGCTGTATCAGAACGAGGGCGTCATCGCGGAACCGGCCGGTGCGCTGTCCGTCGCGGCGCTCGACCACATCGCCGCGGAGCCGGGATCGACGATCGTGTGCCTGATCTCGGGCGGCAACAACGACGTCTCCCGGTACGGCGAGATCATCGAGCGGTCGCTGGTGCACCGGGGGCTCAAGCACTACTTCCTGGTGGACTTCCCGCAGGAGCCGGGCGCCTTGCGCCGGTTCCTCGACGAGGTGCTCGGCCCGGACGACGACATCACGCTGTTCGAGTACGTCAAGCGCAACAACCGTGAGACGGGCGCGGCGCTGGTCGGCATCGAACTCGGCGCCGCCGACGGTCTGGCACCGCTGCTGGCACGCATGGACGCGTCCCGGCTCGAAGTGCAACGCCTCGAGCCGGGATCACCGGCCTACCGGTACCTGACCTAGCGCCAGGCACCGGGACCGGGACGGTGTGCAGGCTCGCTGTGCAGGATCACTCCCTGTGCAGGGTCACCACGGGCTGCACACCAGCCAGGGACCGAACCAGAAGCAGTCCGCGCGCCACGGGTTGTCCCAGCGGTTGTTCCAACCGCGGTCCCAATCCCGGCCCCGGTCCTTCCGGTTCCAATCGTTGTTCCAGTCCTTGCCCCGGTCCTTGTCGTGCCGGTCGTTGTACGGGTTGTCGTTGACGGGCTGCGCGGCGGTCACCCCGGGCGAAGGGTCGAACGCCGGGGTCGCGGCGGCAACGCTGGCCGGTGCGACGAGAAGTGTGGTGGTGAGGAACGTACCCGCGAGAATTTTCTTGAGATTCATGACGATCACCTCGGCAGTGTGCCTGTAATCGACGGTACTCCTCGATGAGAAACTTTCAATTCTCTTGGCTACCTGCGGTTTCAGGGTCTCTGCGAGTGCGCTCCGGGTCCTCGGGATCGCCGCGGCGGAGCAGCCGAGCGACCACTCGGTGGTGGAGATCGGAGTCGGTGCGCGGCAGGCCGAGCAACGCTCCGAGGTAGATGCCGTCGCCGACGAGTCGCACGATTTCGGCGTCGACGGGGTCGTCGAATTCTGCCTGGAGTCCGTCATCCCAGGACCGCATCACCTCGACGACGGCCCGCTGCACCTCGTCGTGCTGCCCGTCGGCGCTGCGCATCGCGGCGACCATCGAGCGGAACAGCGAGATCTCCGCGGCCTCACCCAGGTCGTCCGGATAGGACAGGTACCACTCGGCGACCCGGGTGCCTCCCGCGACGGCCTCGGCGAGTCGCTCGTCGCTGCGGGCGCCGAGCCGGCGCACCATGGCGGCGAGCATCGCTTCCTTGGTCGGGAAGTGGTAGAGCAGACCACCTTTCGAGACACCGGCGGCCGCGGCCACCGCTTCGAGAGTGACCTGGGCGACGCCGACGTCGAGCAGTGTGCGTTCGAGTGCGTCGAGGATCCGGTCGCGGGTGTCGGAGGCCATGGTGTGAGCCTAGTCAATCCGCTGTACCGGCCGGACGGTTCGTTGCTACCCTGAAAATCACTGTACCGGCTGGACGGTTAAGTAAATTCTCGAAGTCTCGGAAAGAAGTCATGCGCGAACACCCCGGCACCGCGACCATCCCTGCCTCCGTGAGGGCCGACGCCCGCACCTGGCTGGGCCTCGCCGTGCTCGCGTGCGCCGTGTTGCTCATTGCGATCGACGCGACCGTGCTCGATCTCGCCCTGCCGTTCATCAGCGCCGATCTCGCCCCCACCGGGGTGCAGCTGCTGTGGATCATCGACGTGTACTCGTTCGCCGTCGCGGGCCTGCTCGTGACGATGGGCGTGCTCGGCGACCGCATCGGGCGCCGCCGCCTGCTGCTCGTCGGCGCGACCGGCTTCGCCGCCGCCTCCGTGCTCGCCGCCTGGGCAGTCGGCCCCGAGATGCTCATCGCGGCACGCGTGCTACAGGGCATCGCCGGAGCCACCCTGATGCCCGCGACCCTCGGCCTGATCCGGCACATGTTCGCCGACGCGCGCCAGCGCACGCTGGCGATCGGTGTGTGGAGCGCGATGGCCGCCGGAGGCGCCGCGGCCGGGCCGATCGTCGGCGGATGGCTGCTCGAGCACTTCTGGTGGGGCTCGGTGTTTCTCGTCAACCTGCCGATCATGGCAATTCTCGTGATGGCCGCGCCGCGGTTGATCCCCGAGTCCCGCGACCCGGCACCGGGCCGATTCGATCTCGTCGGGGCGATCGCGTCGCTGGTCGCGGTGCTGCCGCTCGTCTACGCGATCAAGGAGTCCGCGCTGCACGGCCTGCAGCCGGAATACCTCGTCGCCGGCAGTGTCGGCGTTCTCGCGGCACTGTTCTTCGTCCACCGGCAACGCACTACGTCGTCGCCGTTGCTGGATCTGTCGCTGTTCGCCGAGCGCACCTTCTCGACCGCCGTGGCCGCCAATCTGTTGTCGGTGTTCGCGCTCGCCGGGGTGCTGTTCTTCGGCTCGCAGTATCTGCAGCTGGTGCTGGACGTGAGCCCGCTGACCGCCGGACTGCTCATGCTCCCGGGTACCGCGGCCAGTGCGCTCGGCTCGCTCGCCGCCGGACCGCTGACCCGTCGCCTCCCGATCGGTGGGGTGCTGGCGGGTTCGCTCGCGGCTGCCGCAGCCGGTGCCGGGGCACTGCTGGCGCTCGGTGCCGACGGCGGTGCCGGGGTGTTCGTCGCCGGTTTCACCGTCGTCGGTGCGGGTGTCGGCGTCGCGCTGACGCTCACCACCGATCTCGTGGTGGCCGCAGCACCACCGGACCGGGCGGGCGCGGCGTCCGCCGTGTCCGAAACCGCGTACGAACTGGGGATGGCGCTGGGCGTGGCGGTGCTCGGCAGCGTCGTCAGCGCGACCTATCAGGGCCGGCTCGCGGAACTGTTCGTGTCGACCGAGGGGCTCGACACGCTCGGCAATCTCGTGGAGACGGCACGACACCTGCCGGAGTCCGCGGCCGGAGCGCTACTCGTGGAGGGTCGTGAGGCCTTCGTCGCCGGAATGCACGGTGCCTCGGCCGCCACCGCCGTCATCCTCGCGGTGACCGCCCTGTTCGCGTGGAGGATGCTGCGGCGACGCTGAGAAGATGTCACCGTTCGTGGTGGTCGATTTCGCCCTCGAACACCGCGAACGAGTGGCCCGGGATCAGGGCGGCCGAACGGGTCCGGTTGACCACCGGTTCGTCCCACCACATCAGCGGAACACCGCCGACCGGAACGGTGACCGGATCGGCTCCGAGATTGCAGGCGACGCGAATCGTCCCGCGGTGCACGACGATCCAGCGTTCCTCCTCGTCGTAGTCGACCTGGAGGTTCTCGAGCCACGGATCCGTCAGCTCGGCGCGGGCCCGCCGCAACGCGAGCAGGTCCCGGTAGCACGCCAGCAGGCGCGCGTGCTCGGGCTCGGTGCGTTCGGCGCGATTCAGGACCGAACTCCGGAACGTCTCCGGGTCCTGCGGGTCGGGCACGTCCTCGACGTCCCAGCCGTGTTCGGCGAATTCGCGCCTGCGGCCCTCGACGACCGCGGCGGCGAGTTCCGGTTCCGGATGCGAGGTGAAGTACCGGAACGGGGTGCCGGCACCCCACTCCTCGCCCATGAACAGCATCGGCGTGTAGGGGGAGGTCAGCACGAGCGCGGCCTTGACGGCGAGCTGTCCGTGATCGAGATACCGGCCCGGCCGGTCGCCGCGTGCGCGGTTGCCGACCTGGTCGTGCGTGCACGTGTAGGCCAGCAGTGAACTGGCGGGCGTGCGGCGCACGTCGAGCGGGCGCCCGTGGATGCGACCGCGGAAACTCGAATACGTCCCGGCATGGAAGAAGCCGTGCTGCAGGGTGCGGGCGAGGCAGTCGAGCGAGCCGAAATCTCCGTAGTACCCTTGCCTTTCGCCGGACACCGCCGCGTGCACTGCGTGGTGGATGTCGTCGTCCCACTGCGCGTGCAGGCCGTAGCCACCCGCCGAGCGCGGAGTGATCAGGCGCGGATCGTTGAGGTCGCTCTCGGCGATCAACGTCAGCGGGCGACCCAGATGTACGGACAGCCTGAAGGTTTCGGTCGACAGATCCTCGAGTACGTGGGTGGCGGTGTGGTCCACGAGCGCGTGGACCGCGTCGAGCCGCAGTGCGTCGATGTGGAAGTCGCGGAACCAGCGCAGGGCGTTGTCGATGATGTAGCGGCGCACCTCGGCGGACCCGGGGCCGTCGAGGTTCACCGTCTCACCCCAGGTTCCCGCGCCGCCGGTCAGATAGGGACCGAAACGGCCCAGATAGTTTCCGGACGGGCCCAGATGGTTGTACACCACGTCGAGTACGACTCCGAGTCCGCGCGCGTGTGCGGCGTCGACGAAGCGCTGCAGCGCGTCCGGCCCGCCGTACGGCTCGTGCACCGCGTACCAGAGCACCCCGTCGTAACCCCAGCCGTGGGTGCCGTTGAACGCGTTGACCGGCATGAGTTCGACGAAGCCGACCCCGAGCTCGACGAGTTCGTCGAGATGCTCGATCGCCGCGTCCAGCGTGCCGGCCTCGGTGAACGTGCCGATGTGCAGTTCGTAGACGACGCTGCCCGGGAGCTGCCGACCGGTCCACGACGAGTCCGTCCAGACCGCGGGATCGAGCCGGTGCAGCTGCGACAGGCCGTGCACCCCGTCCGGCTGCCGGGGCGAACGCGGATCCGGCAGCGCCGTCGCGTCCTCGTCCACGACGAAGCCGTAGCGGGCGCCGGGGGAGGCATCGACCTCGGCGCGCCACCAGCCGTGCTCGTCGCGCTGCATCGGATGGACGGTGCCGTCGAGGTGCAGTCGGACGGACTCGGGGACGGGGGCCCAGACCTCGAAGGTGTGCACGGGTCCAGCATGCACGGTCCGCGAGATGCGCGCAGCTTCACCCGATTCGGATGCCCCCGATTCGGATGCATTCGGGATGCATCCGATGGGCTAGGGTTGCTCGCGATGTCCGAGAACACCGGGAAGAGGACGTACAAGTCCCCGCTTCGGGAAGAAGCCGCTCGTCGCACCCGCGCCGCCGTCCGTGCCGCGGGGGCGCGGCTCTTCGTCCGCGACGGCTACGTGTGCACCACGGTCAAGCAGATCGCCGACGAGGCCGGGGTCGCGGTCCGGACGGTGTTCACGGCGTTCCCCGGCGGCAAGTCGGAACTGTTCCGTGAAGCACTCGACGACGCGGTCGCCGGGACCGGTGACCCCGCCGTCCCGGCGCGACGGGAGGTCGCGCACGGGGGTTCCGACGCCGACCTGATCCTCGAGCACGTGGTCGGATTCGGCACCGACATACTCGAACGGGCCGGCGGTCTGCTCATGACGTCGATCGAGTCCTCGGGCGCCGACGAGGACATGCGGCGCTTCGCGGACGAGGACGCCCGCGCGACCGCTGAGAACGCCCGCACCATCGCCGAGGGCCTGCGCGCGAGCGGCCTGCTCCGGGACGGGGTGAGCGTCGAGCACGCCGCGGACGTGCTCTTCACGCTCAGCTCGCCCCAGGTGCACGCGCTGCTGCGCCGAACGTGCGGCTGGGACGTCGAGCAGTACCGAACGTGGTTGACCGGTACCCTGCGCGCGACGCTGCTGCGCTGAGTTCAGGCGTCCGCAGGTGGACTGTGCACCGTCCGCCGCGGCTCGTACCACTCGCTCCCGGCGGGTTCGCCGGACAGGTTCCAGCTCCACGAGATCGTCGGCGTGATCCGGGAGTAGACGCCCGGCCCGACCATGCCGACCCGTTCGATCGGTGGTTCGGCGCGGCCGTAGATCCGGATCGATCGCGCGACGAACGGCTCGAACGAGACGAGATCGTCGACGACGATCGCGACCTTGTCGTTGCCGGCCAGGATGTTGCGGAACTTGCGGGTGGTCCGGACCGCCTCGCCGACGCCGCCGATCCACAGGTACGTGCCGTCGAGTTCGAATGCGACGGGCACGACATCGGGTTGACCGTCCGGGCCGACGGTCGCGAGGCGTGCCAGCGGCTGTGACTGCAGATAGGCGATCTCTTCCTCGGTGAACGACACGTCGATCCTCCTCGGGGATGCCGGATCAGGACAGGGCGTCGAGATACAACCAGCGGCCGTCCTCCCGCACGAATCGGCTGTGCTCGTGCAGGGTGTCCTCGATGCCGTTGTACGTGTAGTGGGCGCGGAACTCGACGGTGCCCTCGGTGTGCAGGAAACCACCGCCGGTCGTGCGCAGCACTTCGAGTCCCGTCCACCGCTGATCCGGATCCAGCTCGAGCCGGGTCGGACGGGCGCTCGGATGCCACGTGCGCTCGAGATACTCGGCGTTCCCGACCGCGAACGCCGTGTACCGGGACCGCATCAGCCGCTCGGCGGTCGGTGCGGCCGCGCCGTCGAGCAACGGGCCACAGCACTCCCCGAACGGCACTCCGCGACCACACGGGCACGGGGAATCAGCGGCAGGGACTCGGGTACGTCGACGGTTCACGACACCCATTATCGCGGCCCTTGCCGAGTCAATCGGTGACGGGCACGATGGATTCCGTCTCCGGGAGGTCGCAGTGAGCGTCGGTATCGAGTCACGACTGAGCTACATCGACAAGCAGGGCCGGCAACATCGTTTCGAACTGTCGCCCGCGACACCGCGTGTCACGATCGGCCGGTCACCGGACTCGGATGTGCCGTTCACCGGCGACGAGGAGGTGTCGCGGCTGCATGCGGTCGTCGAATGGCTCGGGACGCACTGGACGATCGTCGACGACGGATTGTCGCGCAACGGAACGTTCGTCAACGGTGAGCGCATCACCGGGCGACGGCGACTGCGGGAAGGCGACAGCATCCGCATCGGCTCTATCCGGTTGACATTCCAGGAGATCGGGGTCGGGCCGGACGAGGCGACCCGGGTCGCCTCGGAGTTGCCGACGGTCCGCTCCGTCACCGAAACCCAGCGCAATGTGCTGGTCGCCCTGTGCCGCCCGTACAAGCACGGCGCCGCGTTCGCCACCCCCGCCTCGAATCAGGCGATCGCCGCGGAGCTCTACCTGAGCGTCGACGCCGTCAAGACCCACCTGCGCGCGTTGTTCACCAAATTCGGTGTCGAGGATCTGCCGCAGAACCTCAAGCGGGTGCGGCTCGCCGAGCTGGCCCTGCACAGCGGCGTCATCACCGAGCGGGATCTCTGAGACGACTCCCGGCCGGCCTGCTCAGGCGACCCTCCGCAGCAGGCCCGCCAGCGCCTGCGCGACCTCGTCGGCCCGCTCGCCGATCACCGAGTGCCCGGCCCCGTCGACACGCACCAGCTCCGCGAGCGGCAGCCGCGATGCCAGCCCGGACGACAACTCGAACGGGGTCCACTCGTCGGCGGAACCGCACAGCACCAGTGCCGGTACCGCCGCGAGCACCGTCAGGGCCGCCGACTCGTCGAGGGCCGCGAACGACCGCAGGAACCCGGCCATCGTCACCACCGACGTATCGCTGTGCAGGACCTTCAGCAACGCAGCCCAGCGACCCTCCGAGCCCGGACGGTCCGCCGGCGGCACCAGCAACGCGCCGACGCGTCCCCCGAACCGGATCGTTCGCTGCATGATGCGCGGCGCCCGCGTCACCGCCCGGTGGAACAGCTCGACCGCCGGGCTGTGCAGGTACCGCCCGAGACCGGACCGGTGCAGATCGCCCGCTGCCGTCGCGATCAGGCCGATCCCCGCCACCCGGCGGCCGATCTCGTGCGGATGCTGCCGCGCGTACGACAGGATCGCCATGCCGCCCATCGAATGCCCGACCAGCACGACCGGGCCGGACGCCACCGCGTTCAGCACCGCCCCGAGATCCCGGCCCAGCTGCTCGACGGTGTACGTCTCGGCGGGAGCGCCACCGGAGCGGCCGTGCCCGCGGTGGTCGAAGAACACCATCCGCACCGACGAGCCCGTCAGCCGCAGAAGCGAATCCCGCAGCGGCGACCAGCTTTCCGTGTGATTGCAGTGACCGTGTACGAACAGGACCGTCAGCGGCGCGATGGCGGCTCCGACCTCCCGGACGGCCAGCGGCACCCCGTCGTCCGCAAGTACCGTGACGCGCCGGACGAGCCGGGCACTGCGAATGGTGGTCATGGCGATCAGGGTGCGCCCGGCACCGCGGTGACCACGACCGATCCCGGCGGTGGAAGTCCGCAACCCCGGAGTGGACTCCACAACACCTTGGGTTGGTGGACAATCGAAAAATGCACGAGCAGCGGTATGTCGGCGTCGTCGGACCCGGCGACGCCACCCCGGAGCAGCGCCGCGTCGCCCGTCGCGTCGGCGGATTGCTGGCCGGGCGGCGCGCAGTGGTCGTGACCGGCGGATTGGGCGGGGTGATGGCGGCGGCGTCCCGCGGCGCGATCGAGGCCGGCGGCACCACGATCGGTCTGTTGCCCGGTGACGAACGGCTCGACGGCAACCCCTACCTGACGGTGTCGATACCCACCGGGATGGGGGAGATGCGCAACGCCCTGCTCGTGCGCAGCAGCGACGCGTTGATCGCGGTCGGAGGAAGCTGGGGCACCATGAGCGAGATCGCGCTGGCGGTCCGGACCGGTGTTCCCGTCGTGTCGATCGGGGGCTGGCAGATGCCCGGCCCCGGCGTGCTGGCCGTCGCCGACCCCGAAGAGGCCGTCGAATGCCTGCACGCCCTGCTCTGGCGGAAGGATCCGCTCGAAGGACGGCAGTAGCAGCTGCCGGGAAGGGAGGTCGCCGAGGTGGTGGCGGACCACCTCTGGGGTGGGTATCGCGGAGGACGCGGCCGGGAGAGCGTGGACATCACGCCTTTCCGCCGTCAGCCAGGAGGACCCCGTGCCGGACCGTACACAGTCGCTGCTCGTCGAAGATGTCACCAAGAGCTTCGGCCCGGTCGAGGCATTGCGCGGAGTGAGCTTCGCCGCGGCCCCCGGTGAGGTGCTCGGGGTCCTCGGACCGAACGGGGCCGGCAAGACCACCGTGGTGAACATCCTCGCGACACTCCTGCGCCCGGATTCCGGGCGGGCCGTCGTCGCCGGGCACGATGTGGTCACCGACGCGGCCGGAGTCCGGCGATCGATCATGCTCACCGGCCAGTACGCCGCGCTCGACGACTCGCTCACCGGATTCGAGAACCTCGTGCTGTTCGCGCGGCTCCTCGGCATGCGACGACGCGCCGCCCGCGCCCGCGCCCGGGAACTGATCGCGGAATTCGACCTGGATGACGCCGCGGACCGCCCCGTCGGCCGGTACTCCGGCGGCATGCGCCGCCGCATCGACATCGCCTGCGGCCTCGTCGTCCCACCCCAGGTGGTGTTTCTCGACGAACCCACCACCGGGCTCGACCCGCGCAGCCGGCAACGCGTGTGGGACCTGGTCGCCGGATTCAAGGCGCAGGGCATCACGACGCTGCTGACCACGCAATACCTCGAGGAAGCGGACCTGCTCGCCGACCGCATCGTCGTCGTGGATCGGGGTGTCGTCGTCGCCGACGACACCGCCGTCCGACTCAAGGACCGCGTCGGCGGCAGTTTCTGCGAGGTGGTGCCGCTGCGCCCCGGCGACGTCACCGCGATTGCAGACGTTGTCCGCACCCTCACCTACGGAGCGGTCGAGATCGGAGCCGACCGGGTCGCGGTGCCCGCCCCCGACGGGGCCGGCACCCTCGCCCGGGTCGCCGCTGCGGTCGCGGCGCGGGGCATCGAGATCGCGGACATCGCGCTGCGCCGCCCGTCGCTCGACGAGGTGTTCCTCACCCTTACCGGAAGCGAAACGGCACCGCTGGAGGTCGCGGCATGACCAGCCTCGCCCCCGAAAGCACACCGATCCGCCAGTGGTGGGTGCTCACGGCCCGTGGGCTGGGATCGGCGCTGCGCGGCGGATCGATGTTGACCGCGCTGATCGCGCCGATCGTGTTCACCCTCGGCTTCTACGTCCCGCTGCACGCGGTGATCACGCGGTTCTCCGGCGGCACCGTCGAATACGGGCGGTTCCTCATGCCGCTGATCGCCCTGCAGGCGGTGTCGTTCACGGCGATCACCGCCGCGTTCGTCGCGGCCACCGACGCGGTGCGCGGCGTCGACCGGCGGTTCGCGGCGATGCCGATACCCGCGGTCGTCCCGGTCACCGCACGGGTCTCGGCGAGCACCGTGCGCTGCGTGCTCGCGGTCGCCGTTGCCGTGGTGTGCGGCCACGTGATCGGCTTCCGTTTCGATGCCGGACCCACCGCCGCGGTGGCGTTCTGCACGGCAGCACTGGCGATCGGGGTGATCCTCACACTCGCCGCCGACGTCCTGGGCACACTCTCACGCAGCCCGGAGGCCACCACTCGCGCGCTGGCCGTTCCACAACTTGTCCTCGGCATGTTCTCGTGCGGATTCCTTCCCCTCGAACAGTTTCCGCAGTGGGCCCAGCCGATCGTGCGCAATCAGCCGGTCTCCCAGTTCACGATCACGCTGCGCGCACTGGCCGACGGCAATTTCGACGCCCACCTGCTGGTTCCGACGCTGCTGTGGCTGTGCGCCCTGCTCGGGATCGTCGGATGGATGGCGGTGCGCGTCACCGGGAGGCGAGCATGACCACGACGACCGGCACCCCCACGACTCAGGGGATTCCTGTGACGACAATCGTTCCCGCGGCGGAGAACTCGATCCGGATGCTGCTGCCGCACACCTGGTTGCAGTCGCGCCGACTGCTCACCCGCTGGCGCCGGGACCCCATGACCGTGGTCCAGACCCTCGCCTATCCGGTCGCGATGCTGGTGATGCTCGACGTCGTGCTGGGCCGGCAGGTCACGGCCTTCGCCGGTCACGACGCGCTGTACGGCACGGTACCCATGGTCGCGGTGATGAGCGCGTTGCTCGGTTCGCTCGCCGGAACGATCAACCTCCGTCGTGAATGCGAGGCGGGCCTGCCGGGACGGCTGTGGACACTGCCGGTCCACCGGGCGTCGGCGTTGTTGTCGCGCTCGGTTGCGGAGGCGGTGCGGATCGCCGCGACCACCACGGTGATCCTGGCCGTCGGGACAGCACTCGGATTCCGGTTCCACGCCGGGGCTCTCGCCGCGCTCGGATTCGTGGCTGTACCGGTGATCTTCGGCGTCGGCTTCGCGGTCCTCGTCACCACCATCGGTCTGACCTGGTCGAATACCGGTGTGGTCGAGGCTGTTTCGCTCCTGTGCACGCTGTTGCTGTTCTTCAACCCGGGTTTCGTTCCGGTGACCGCCTATCCCGGCTGGATCCGACCGTTGGTGGAGAACCAGCCGATGACCGCGGCGGTCGAGACCATGCAGGCGTTCTCGCTCGGTGGTCCCGTCGCCGAACCGCTGGTCCGGATACTCGCGTGGTCGGTCGTCCTGATCGGCGGATGCGCGATCCCGCTCGCACGCCGGTACCGCCGCGCCCTGTGCTGACCACCCGGTCGGACCGAAACCCGTACCCATCACCAGAAGGAGAAAACGACGTGACTGCGATCATCAGACCCACCCTCGCCGAACTCGAGGTCGACCGGCTCTACGACGAGATGGACCGGCTCGACGCCGGCATTGTCGCCGCCGTGCAGCAGCGCACGGAACTGGCCCGGCGCATCGCGGAGGCGCGTGTCGTCGCAGGGTCGCCGAGGGTGACCCACGCGGACGACATCGACGTGATCCGCCGGTACACCAGCGAACTCGGGGGATCCGGGACGGCGATGGCGATGAGTCTGCTCCGGCTGCGCTGACGTCTGCGTAGGCCGGCGGGGGAGTGCGGAAGCTCGGGGCTCAAGCGTCGGCTGTGTCGACGTCCGCACACCCGGCAGGGTCGGGTCCGGACATGCGCACGCACTCGTCGAACGACGGGACAGCGCTGCCGGAGCCACCGGCCCGCTCGATGAGCAGCTCGATGGTGTCGAGCAGCCCGCCGATGCGCAGTTCGAACGGAGTGGCGGCGTCGTCGAACGCCCCCATCGTCCACAACCGCGTCATCGTCGGGTAGCGGGCCGGGTCGAAGGTGTTCTCCCAGAAGTCGGTCTGCGCGGACCAGTACGCCTCGTAGTCGGTGCCCTGGTCGCGTTCGTCGGCGATCTCCGCAGCGGCGGCGCGCGCGAACCCGGACACGGCCTGGCGCACGATGCCGATCGTCTCCACGACCTGGTTCGCGGTCAGACCGGTGTCGACGAGGATCCGGAAGGCGGCCTCGTCCGCGTCGAAGACGTGGGGTGCCAACGGCATTCGCCAGGTGTTCACGGTGAGGAGCCAGGAATGGGTCCGCAGCAGCGAAAAGTACCCGCGCGCATAGGTTTCGAGCGCGGTGCGCCACGGCAGTTCCGGGTCGGGCAGTGCGAGGTCGGCGTAGGCGCGGTCGATCATGGCATCGATCAGATGGTCCCGGGACGGCACATGCGAATAGAGGGTCATCGTGCCGACGCCGAGCGCCCGCGCGACCGAGCGCATCGACACCGCGTCGAGTCCGCGCTCGTCGGCGATCGCGACCGCGGCGTCGACGATCTGCGTGCGGTTCACGCGCGCGGGCCGGCCACGCGTCGGAGCTGCCGGCGGTTCCCACAAGGGTGCGAATCGCTTGTCGCCCGCCGGGGGTGTGGTGTTGTCGGCCGGATCGATCTCGACCACTCGAACTCCTCGGAAGATGCCGTTGCGCGTGCTTTTCGTACAGCGTACCGTCAAATCTGTGACTGAATCGGTACACCGTACGGGAAACGCGATTCGGGCGAGGGGACTGACCAAGACCTTTCGCCGCAGGAAAGAGACCGTCGAGGCGGTCAAAGGCATCGACCTCGATGTCGCCCAAGGGGAACTCGTGGCGATCCTCGGCCCCAACGGCGCCGGAAAGTCCACCACCATCAGGATGCTCACCTCTGTGCTGACGCCGACCTCCGGCACCGCCGAGGTCGCCGGCCGCGACGTCGTGCGCGAGCCGGCCGCAGTGCGGGCCCGCATCGGATACGTCGGACAGGGCAACGCCGGGGGCTACTCGTACCGGGTCGGCGACGAACTGCGGAACCAGGCGCGGTTCTATTCCGTCCCCGGCGACGTCGCGAAACGACGTGCCGCGGACCTGCTCGAAGCGCTGGAACTGACCGGTCTGGAGAAGCGCACCGTGCAATCCCTCTCGGGCGGACAGCGCCGCCGGCTCGACGTCGCGATGGGCCTGATGAACCATCCGCGCCTGCTGTTCCTGGACGAGCCCACCACCGGCCTCGACCCGCACGCCCGCGCGAATCTGTGGGAGCACGTCCTGCGATTGCGTGAGGAGAACGGTATGACGCTGCTGCTCACCACTCACTACCTCGACGAGGCCGACGCGATGGCCGAGCGGATCGTGCTGATCGACCACGGCACCGTCATTGCAGACGCCGCACCCGAGGTGCTCGAACGGGACTACGCCGACGATGTCGTCACCGTCGAACTGGCCGCGGGGCAGAGCCCGGCGACCGCACGGTCGGTGCTGCCGTCCGCCGTCGTCTCCGTGACCGAATCGGTGACCGGCACGGGCGCGGTGCGGCTCGCACTCAGCACACGCAACGGCCCCGAACTGGTTCCGCCGCTGATGCGAGCCCTGGACGCCGCGGGCGTGTCCGTCACCTCGACCGACGTGAAACCCGCGTCGCTCGACGACGTGTTCCTCAATCTGACCGGCAGGTCCCTGCGCGAGGAGGCGGCATGACCTACGTGATCGACCGGACCGCGGCCGAATCCTATGCCCTCGAAGATCGCTCGCGGTTACGCAAGTGGCTCCACGACACCGGGGCGGTGTTCACGCGCGAGATCCTCGTCGTACTGCACGATCCGTTCACGCTGATCTTCTCGCTGCTGCAACCGCTGGTGTTCCTCGCGTTGTTCGGTCCGCTGCTGGATGGCATGCTCGGCGCCGGTGGCATCGGTGGGGATACGGCGCTGCAGTGGTTCCTGCCCGGTGTGCTCGTGATGATCGCGATCTTCGGCACCGGCATGGTCGGCGGCAACCTGCTGTACGAGTTGATGACCGGTGCCTACGAACGCATCCTCGCAACACCACTGGACCGCTCGTCCATCCTCGTCGGCCGCGCACTGAAGGAGTTCGCACCGCTCGTCGGGCAGGCGTTGCTCATCACGGTCGCCGCGATCCCGTTCGGCCTGGCCTTCCATCCGATCCAGGTGCTCGTGGGCCTGTTGATCCTGGGCATCTTCGGGATCGGTCTCGGTGCGCTGTCCTACGCGCTGGGCCTGGCCGCGAAGGGCCGGGAGTGGCTGTTCTGGGGCGTCCAGCAGTCCGTGATCTTCCCCCTGCTGCTGCTCGCCGGCATGATGCTGCCGCTCGACTCGGGTCCCGCGTGGATGCAGGCGGCGGCCAAGGTGAACCCGCTGACCTACATCGTCGACGCCGAGCGTGCGTTGTTCACCGGCACGCTGTGGGACAGCGAGGTCGCGTGGGGTTTCGCCGCCGCGTTCGCGACCTGCGCGGTCGGGTTGTGGGTCGGCATCCGCACGGTCAATCGGACGGTCTGACGGCGGTGCCCGCGGTGGTCGTCGCGGCCACGTTCACCATCGTCGCGTTGACGGCGGCGTTGCCGGTGAAGGTGTCGGTGACCGCCGGATCGTGCAGCAGGTTGACGTTGGCGCCGGGGTGGGCGGCGGCCGTGGACCAGCCGACACCCTTCTCATCGTGACCCCAGCCGTGCGGAATCGCGACGGTACCGGCCCGGATCTCGTCGCTGACCTCGACGGGCACCACGATGCTGCCGATCCGGGAGCGCACGGTCACCGGCTGGCCGTGGACGAGCGACCGGGACGCGGCGTCGTCGGGATGCATCAGGACCGTGCACCGGTCGCGGCCCTTGACCATCGTCGGAATGTTGTGCAGCCACGAGTTGTTCGATCGCAGGTGGCGGCGTCCGATCAGGCGTAGGTCGAATTCCGTTTCCTGCGACGGCTTCTCGGTCTCGGCGAGCAGGCGGCGTGTTTCGTCGACGAACTCCGGCGGCGCCACGTGCACGCGGCGGTCCCGGGTGGCCAGCAGCGACCGCAGCCGCGGTTGCAGCGGCCCGAGGTCGACTCCTCCGGGGGAGCGCCGGATCTTCCCGAGCGTCAACCCCCGACGCCCGTGGCGCAGCACACCGTGCGGGCCGGTCAGGACACCGAGCGCACCCAGCCGCAGTGGGCTGACTCGATCGAGCAGGGCGCGGAGAGGACGAGTCAGCCGCGACCGCAGCGGAAGCGGAAGCACCTCGAGGGTCAGGCGCGACAGGATCTGCCAGTCCTCGAGCGCGTCCGCCGCCGGCTCGAACACCCGGGCGTTGAACCGTGCGTTGTTGCGGACGGAGAAGACCGGGAACAGGAAGTCGAATTCCTCGCGTTCGAGGTGGGACACCGGCGGAAGGATCAGGTCGGCGTGCCGGGACGTCTCGGTGAGGTACATGTCGACCGCGACGAAGAAGTCGAGACCCTCGAGGGCCTCGTCGAGACGGCCTCCCTGCGGGGTGGACAGCACCGGGTTTCCGGCGTAGGTGACCAGCGCGCGGACGGGGCCGGCGGAACCCGGGCCGTCGCCGAGTATCTCGTCGGCCAGGCCCACCACGGGCAGTTCCGTCCGGAACGACTTGTGCTCGCCGGTGCGGCTGCTCCACAGGCCGTATCCCGAACCGAGTCGCCGCACGAGACGGGCCGCGTCGATCGGTGGCGTCGCGAACATCTGGCCGCCCGGCCGGTCGAGATTTCCGGTCACGGCGTTGAGCGTGTTCACCAGCCAGTGGGTGAGGGTGCCGGTGACCTGATGGCAGACACCGATGCGGGCGTACACGATCGCGGACCGGGCCGCGGCGTGGTCGCGGGCCAGGCGCCGGATGGTGTCCGCGTCCACCCCGGCGCGGGGCGCCATCGCCTCGGGCGTGCAGGGTGCGACCAGCTCGGCGAGGTCCTCGATGCCGGTCAGCGGCACGGTGCCGGATGCCGGGCCGGTGCCGTCGGCGAGGATCGTGTGCAGCATGCCGAGCAGCAGGTAGGGATCGCCGCCCGGACGCACCGCGACGTGCTCGTCCGCCAGCCGCGCCGTCTCGGTGCGCCGCGGGTCGACGACGACCACGGATCCACCGCGGCGCCGGATCGCGGCGATGCGGCCGCGGGCGTCGGGCATCGTGGTGATCGAGCCGTTGGACACCGCGGGATTGGCCCCGAGGATCAGCAGCCGGTCGGTGCGGTCGACGTCCGCGATCGGCATCAGCACGTTCGAGCCGAACATCTTCCACGCCGCGAACTCCTGCGGGAACTGATCGATCGAGGATGCCGAGTAGAACTTGCGGGTGAGGAGGGCGATACGCAGCGCGATGCCGTAGACGGCCGACGAGCTGTGTGCGGCCGGGTTGCCCAGGTACATCGCGATCGCGTCGCGACCGTGCCGTCGCCGGACGGCGCGCAACCGTTCGCCGGCCAGCGCGAACGCCTCGTTCCAGCCGATCTCCTCGAAGCCGTCGCCGACGCGTCGCATCGGGCGCCGGAGCCGGTCCGGGTCGTGGTGCAGACCCGCGAGCGCGGTGGCCTTCGGGCAGATGTAGCCGTGCGAGAGCACGTCATCGGGATCGCCCTCGATGCGGGTGACCCTGTCGTGGTCGACGGTGACGCGTATTCCGCAGTGCGCCTCACACAGGGTGCACTGACGAGCGACGGTACGTGTGGACACAGCGGCCCCCTCCGCGGTCATGTGTGAAACCTAGCACTCCCGCGAGGCGCTCGTAACGAAGGTTCGACAGTACGGACGATCGTCCGCGAGAGGACACCTTCGGTCCGTCCCGTCGCGGGCGATGTTCACCCGTCGTCGCGGGCGATGGCCGCGACCGGCAGGGTGCCGAGGATCTCGCTCAGGCGTACCGAGCCGGTGAAGGCCCGGCCGGTGAGCCGATCCGTCCAGCTTCCCGACGGAAGATCGAGAACCGTTTCCTCCCAGCCGATGTCGCCGAGTGCCACGGTGTGGAGCGTGGCCACCGCGACGACGTCGAGGTCGTCGGCGGCCGGTCCGCGTCCGAATGCCAGGACATGGCCGGCGGCGGGACCCGCCGCGACCAGCGGCACGTACGCGCCGCCGACGAAACTCGACGGCCGCGCCCGGCGCAGGTGCAGCGCCTCGCGCACGACCCGGAACTTCGGCGGCGCCGCCTCGGGGTGGGCGAGCAGTCGGCGGCGGGCGTCGAAGTCCACCGGGCGCCGGTTGTCGGGATCGACGAGCGAGTCGTCCCACAGTTCGGTGCCCTGGTACACGTCGGGAATCCCCGGTCCGAGCAGTTGCAGCAACTTCTGGCCGAGCGACACCGCCGCGACGTGCCGGGAGACCGAGTCGACGAACGAGGTCATCGCGTCGTGTACCGGACCGTCGATCACGGCGTCGATCCAGCCCGCGACCGCAGCCTCGAACCCGTCGTCGACCTGCGTCCACGTCGTTCGTGTCCCGTTTTCCCGCAGTGCCTTTCGCGCGTACTCGTGGACCCGTCCGCGTAGCTCGGTGGTGACCACCCCGTCCTCGGGCCACACTCCGAACAGGGTCTGCCACAGGAAGGATCCGAAGGCGGGGTCGGGACTCGGTGCGAGACCGTTCCACTCGGCCAGGTGAGCGGCCCACTGCGTTGCGACCTGGGAGAGCACCGAGATGCGGGCGCGGACGTCCTCGCTGCGTTTGGTGTCGTGTGTCGACAGGGCGGTCATCGCCTGCGGCCACCGCCGTGCCCGCTCCTGCCACGCCAGATGGAACTGCGAGACCGGCATCGCGAACCCTCCCGGCTGCCCACCGACCTCCTGCAACGAGATCAGCCGGGAGGCACGGTAGAACAGTCGGTCCTCCACCGCCTTCGCGGTCGCGGCGCCGCACACCTGGCCGAACCGGGCCACCGCTTCCCCTCCGGTGGACAACGCCCGGACGAGCAGTTGCAGCGCTGCCTCGAGTTCGGGGCGAGCACCCGCGACCTCGCCGACGATCCGCGGCAGCATGCCGGCGAGCGGCGCATAATCCGCCCGATACACCGGCAGCGCCGCCGCGACCGCGACCACCGCCTCACGCAGCGCATCCGAGTCGACACCGGCCGTGCCTCCGTCGCGCCGCACCGCACGCACGAGCCGGCGAACCTCCGGTGCCAGTCCCTCGGTCAGGACGGCGCGTTTCGACTGCACCTCCTGCTCGTGGAACCATGCCGCGTCCTCGGCCGTGCCGGTACACCTGCGGGACAGTTCGGTCAGAGCCGATTCGCCTCGCGGATCGACGAATACGGCTGCGAGCTCGTTCAATGCGTCGTACCCGGTGGTGCCGTCCACCGGCAGCGTCGGATCGAGCGGTTCGTCGGCGCCGAGGATCTTCTCGATCACCAGCCAGCGGTCCGGCCCGAGCAGCGCTCGCAACCGGACGAGATATCCGGTCGGGTCCGCGAGACCGTCCGGGTGGTCGACCCGGATTCCGTCGACAAGTCCGTCCGCCACCCACTCGGCGACCTGTACGTGCGCATCGTCGAACACGACGGGATCCTCGACGCGCACCGCCGCGAGATCGTCGATCGTGAAGAACCGCCGATAGCCGACGAGTCCCGAGTCCCACGGCACCAACCGGTACGCCTGCCGCTCGTGTACTTCGGCGGCGGTTCCGGTGTCGGTGCCGGGTGCGACGGGAAACCGCTTGTCGTAGTAGGCGAGCATGGGTTCCGGCCCGGTGCGATCCACCGTCAGGTCGTCGGGGCCGTCGCCGGAGCCCAGTGCGGGCAGCGCGATCTTCCCGTCGGCACCATCGGATTCCCGGTCGACGTCGAAGTGCCGGGCGTACCGGGACTGCTGCCCGTGCTGGAGCAGATCCCACCACCAGCGGTTCTGGCGGGCGTCGGCGACGCCGACGTGGTTAGGCACGATGTCGATCACCAGGCCCATGCCGCGGGAGCGGGCGCGAGCGGCGAGTGCTTCGAGCCCGGCTAGGCCGCCGAGCGCATCGGAGACCGTGGCCGGGTCGGTGACGTCGTAGCCGTGGGTCGATCCGACCGTTGCGGTGAGTACGGGGGACAGGTAGAGGTGGCTGATCCCGAGTTCGGCGAGGTAGTCGACGAGCGCTGCGGCGTCGTCGAATCGCAGCCCGTCGCCCCGCAATTGCAAGCGGTAGGTTGCCTGGACCGCGGGCACCTCGGATGGCTCCATGTGCAGTCACCTTAGACGGAATTCCGGCGGTCGACTCGTTCAGTGCTTTCTGTCGGACCCCTTCGCTACGATTCGAACATGCTTTCGATGGGGGTGCGAGGGGGCGAGGTCGGGGCGCGGCTTGCCGCGCTCGACGCCGCGGTGGACGGTCTGCTCGAGGACGACCTCACCGGCTTGTCGAACAACGATCTGGTCGAGTTCTTCCAGCGCATCGAAACCGTCCTGCGCAAGGCCACTGCCGTCGGCCATCGAATGATTGTCGAGACCGTCGAACGACGGGTCCCGGAGGAGCTCGGGTGCCGCTCGATCAACGACTTCCTGGTCGGAACCCTGCGGATCTCCGCCGCGGACGCGGCCCGGCGGGTCAAGGGCGCGAAGAAGGTCGGCACCTGGCGTTCCCTCGACGGCGAGGACATCGAACCGGAACTGCCGGCCACCGCGGC
>NZ_JBSFRH010000062.1:0-33323 GCF_053589135.1 Rhodococcus sp. NPDC003382 | reverse complement strand
TTCGTCGCTACATCATCTGGCGGAACAAGCACGCAGTCGACGAGAAACTACGCGAGATCGTCGACAGGGCAAACGTTGCGTGATGCGGCACTAGAAGGCGGAGATGACAGACCTGACACCCAAGATGGTCGGACCGCTCATGCGCGGCCTCGACATGGACCTCGCCGATGCCGTCGCCGACGCGATCATCGCAGACAACCCGGACTCGGACGTTCAAGTGTCCGACGAGGGAGGGTACATCCGCATCCAGGTACCCGAATACTGCCGGCTCACCCGGCAGAGCCTCGAACTCGAACTCGGACGGGAATTCCCACTGGTCGAGCTCGAACCGGCACTGAGCGGATTCGCCGGTCGCATGAAGCAGGTCGAAGACGACGAGATCGTCTGGTTTCTGGAAAGGAAAGATTGAGATGGCATCGAACGCGCGAATCAAGGCCAAGCCCAAGACCTGGAGCCTGCTCGGCGACGTGCGCCGCAAGCCGTCACCCTACGAGGTCGTCACCTCGAACTTCCACACCCACTTCCGTCGTGATCCGCAGCCGTTCGAACACCCGGGCATGCCCCTCAACGGCTGGTACCTGCAGCACCGGGAAGGATCACCCTTCCAGGTCGACGACTGGGAGCAGTTCCGCGACCCCTTCAAGCTCACCTACAGGGACTACGTCGCCTCGCAGGACGAGCGGGAAGTGTTCGTCGACAAACTCATCGACCAACACGAATGCGCGGAGTCGGCTCCGAACCTGAACCCGGAATGGGTCGCAACGCTCGAACGCTTCTTCGTACCACTGCGCTTTCCGCTGCACATCCTGCAGATGACAGGTCTGTACGTCGGCCAGATGGCACCGTCGTCGTTCATCACCAACTGCGCCAACTTCCAGGCCGCGGACGAGATGCGCCGCATCCAGCGCCTCGCCTACTGGACGAAGGTTCTCGCGAACGCTCACGGGGACCGGCTCGCGTCCACGGAGGTCGCGCGGACCGCCTGGGAACAGGATCCCCTGTGGCAGCCGCTGCGCGAGGCCTTGGAACGGCTTCTGATCGCGTACGACTGGGGTGAGAGCTTCGCGGCCCTCAACCTCGTGGTCAAGCCGCTGCTCGACACGCTGCTCAACGTGCAGTTCGCCGCGCTGGCCGGGCAGAACGGCGACGAGTTCCTGCGGAGCCTGTTCACCGACTTCGGCGAGGACAGCAAGCGCAGCCAGACCTGGTCGGCCGCCCTCGTCCGCTACTCCATCGAGCGCGACCCGCAGCTGAAGGACGTGCTCCTCTCCTGGATCGCGCAGTGGCAACCGCTCATGCTCGAAGCAGTCGGAGGTCTCGGTCAGCTGCTGGAGAAGGCGCCGAAGCCGATCGCGGCCGTCGACCTGACCGAAGCCGTCACCGCCACACAACACGAATACCTGCAGGCGTGCGGGCTCCTGGATCCGCCCGGGGACGAACAGTGAACTCCGTATATCGAGTACGAGTGACGCCGGGCGACACGGAATTCAAGATCCGTGAAGGAGAGAGAATCCTCGCCGCCGCCCGGCGCTCCGGAGTGTGGCTTCCCTTCGAATGCGGCTGGGGCGCGTGCGGGACCTGCAAACTCACCCTCACCGAGGGTGAGATCGACCCGCTGTTCGACACCGCACCGGCGATTCATCCACGGGACGAAAGGCGGAAGCGGATCCTGGCGTGCCAGAGCGCGGCCTGCTCGGACCTCGTCGTCAAGGCGACCTGGACCGACGAGTCCCCGCGCGCTCATCTCGGCACCGGCGACTACACCGCGCAGCTGGAGCAGGTGGACGAACTCGGCCCCGACATCCACCGCTTCCGATTCCGGCTCGATCGGCCGGCCGAGTATCGGGAAGGCCAGTTCGCGCTCCTCGAACTCGGCCCGGATCTGCGGCGCTGCTATTCGATGGCGGCCACGTCCGGACAGCATCACGTCGAGTTCATCGCCAAGCGCTACGACGGCGGTCCCGGGAGCGAACGGCTCTTCTCCCTGCCTCTGGGTTCGGTTGTTCCGATGGAACTGCCGTACGGCGACATGTGGCTACGCGAGGACGCACGGCCGATCGTCCTGATTGCCGGTGGCACAGGGGTTTCGGCGATCCTCGCGCTTGCGCGGCAACTGGCGGCGGCCGACGACCCCCGGCCGGTGCGAGCCTTCTACGGTGCAGGAAGCGTCGACGAACTCGTCGGCCGGTCGGAACTGGCACATCTCCTGGCGGGACTGCCGAACGGCCGCCTGCACGTCACCACATCGACTCCATCCGGTGACGACTCCACGCCCAGCGGCTATGTCACCGACGCGCTCGCCGCACAGGCCCACAGCCTCACCGGTGCGCGCGTCTACCTCGCCGGACCACCACCCATGGTGGATGCGGTCCTGCAGTTGCTGAGCACGAACGGCCATCCGATCGACACCATCCACTACGACCGTTTCGGGTGACTCGACTCGAAACGCGGGAAAGGAGGCAGACCTTCAGGCCGACGTTCACAACGAATAAAGATCCCCTTTCCGGAGGCGGGCGATGTCGTTCGACGATCGCCCGTCTCCGCTGTCACGGGCATATCATTGGGGCATTCGACCAACCCCGGTTTGATATGGACGAGGCAGCCGATGGCGGAGATCGATCCGCAGGCGACGCAGCGGAAGGACCCGCCGCGAATCGTGGCCGAACTGATCGCGGCCGGGTTCGAGGACGTGCACGAAATCGGCCGGGGTGGTTTCGGCGTCGTCTACCGGTGCCGGCAGCCGGCACTCGACCGCACCGTGGCCATCAAGGTGCTGACCTCGGAACCGGACCCCGACAATCTCGAACGCTTCCTGCGGGAGCAGCGCGCGATGGGGCGACTGTCCGGCCACCCGAACATCGTCACCGTCCACGAGGTCGGTGCCACCGCATCCGGTCAGCCGTACATCGTGATGGAGTACCACCGTCGCAACTCGCTCGAAGCCCAGCTCCGAGCGCAGGGACCCATGCGCTGGGAGGACGCACTCGGGATCGGTGTCAAGATCGCCGGCGCGCTGGAGACCGCCCACCGCATGAACATGCTGCACCGGGACGTCAAGCCGGCGAACATCCTGCTGACCGACTACGGGGAGCCGCAGCTGACCGACTTCGGGATCGCGCGGATCGCAGGGGCCTTCGAAACCTCCGACGGCGCGATCACGGGATCTCCGGCGTTCACCGCCTCGGAGGTGCTCTCCGGACAACCCCCCACCCGCTCCGCCGACGTCTACGGGCTCGGCGCGACCCTGTTCTGCCTGATCACCGGGCACGCGGCGTACGAGCGGCGCCGCGGCGAATCGGTGGTCGCCCAGTTCCTCCGGATCACCGGCGGACCGGCGCCGGACCTGCAGGGCGGTATCGACATCCCCGAGGACCTCTGCACGGTGATCGAGCGCGCGATGGACCGGGATACGGCTACACGCATCGGCACGGCAGCCGAACTCGGCGAGCAGTTGCGAACGGTCCAGCAACGTCACGGACTGCCGGTGGACGAGCTCGCGGTGCCCGAGATCGGTGATTCCGTCGGCTCCGGCACCACTCGTTTCGGTTCCACCACCGGATCCGGTTACCGCCGGCGAACCGGTTCGGGGCCGCTGACCCCTCCGGTGCCCGCCACGCGACTGCGTCCTCCGTCCGCGACTCGTCCCCTGGTGGTCCGTGAGCGACTGCTGCAGCTCCTGCGTGCGGGCGGGCCGCGCACGCTGACGGCCATCACCGCTCCACCCGGGTTCGGCAAGACCACCCTGGCCGCACAGTGGTCGCGTGAACTTGCCGGCACCGGCGTCGAGGTGGCCTGGCTGTCCGTCGACAACGACGACAACAAGCCCCTGTGGCTCCTGGCGCATCTGGTCGAGTCCCTCCGCCGAGTGCGGCCGGACCTCGCCCAGGACCTCGGCGCGGTGCTCGAGGAGCACGGCGACGGCGCAGCTCAGTACGTGTTCACCACGTTGATCAACGAGCTTCAGCAGTCCGGGGAGCAGGTCGTCCTGATCATCGACGACTGGCACAGAATCTCCGACTCCGAGGCCATCGCTGCGATGGCGTTCCTGTTGGACAACACCGACCCCGGTCACCTCCGGGTGATCGTGACCAGCCAGGCGCGCACCGGTCTGCCCCTGAGCCGTATGCGGCTGCGCGACGAGCTGATCGAGGTCGACGCTGCCGCCCTGCGGTTCGATCCGGCGGAGGTGCGACAGCTGCTGGTCGAGCGGGCCGGACTGCGCCTGACCGACGAGGACGTCGACGCCCTCACCCGCGCGACCGGCGGCTGGGTGGCGGCGCTGCAATTGGTCTCTCTGTCCCTGCGCGACAGCGACGACCCAGCGGACCTCATCCACGGAATCACCGGCAGCCACCATGCGATCGGGGAATACCTCGCCGAAAACGTCCTCGACACACTCGAACCCCGAATTCTCGATTTCCTGCTCGCCACGTGCATTTGCGAATTCGTTTCCGCCGAGCTGGCCACCGCGCTCACCGGCGAGACACGATGCCAGTCGCTGCTCGAGGAAATCGAGGACCGGGGCCTGTTCCTACGCCGAATGGACAAGGAGCGCACCTGGTTTCGCTATCACCACCTGTTCCGGGAGTTCCTGCAGCGCCGGATCGAACGCGAGACCCCTGACCGCGTGAGGCAACTGCACCACACCGCGGCCCGGTGGTTCGCCGAACACGAGATCATCCGTGACGCGGTGACCCACGCCCAGGCCGCGGGAGATCAGGAGATGGCCGTCGACCTGGTCGAACGGCACGGCACGATCCTGCTCGAACTATCCCAGGTGGCATCCGCGGAGGCCCTCCTCGACAAGCTGCCCCCGTCCGTGCTGACCACCCGTCCGCGCCTGCAGCTGATGCGGGCCTGGACCGCCGTCCTGTCGAACCGAGTCCGACCCGCCGAGCAGGCCGTCGATGCCGTCGAATCACTTCTCGCCACCGCTTCCCTTACTGCCGACGAAGCCGAGGACCTGCGCGCCGAGTGCGGGATGGTGCGAGCGGTCATCGAGGTCCGGTGCGACCGCTTCGACACCGTCGACGAGCTGATCCGCCCCGCAGTGGCCCGGGCCGGCTCGCTGTCCCCGTGGGTGGTGTCCGCGGCCGCGCACCTCGCCCTCATGGCCGCGGTCTACCGGTTCGATTTCGACGCGGCGGAACGGCTCCAGGAGTGGGCCGAGCCGTATCACGCCCGCAGTCACGGTCCGTACATCCGGACGCACAGCTATTGCTACCTCGGCATCGCCGCGCACGAGCGACTCGACATCACCGCCGCCGAGCAGCGGTTCCGGCAGGCCCTGCGGGTTGCCCGAAGCCAGGGGGACGAGCACTCGGTCGCGGTACGGCTCGCGGAGTCGCTGCTCGGCGAACTGCTGTACGAGCAGGGCCGCCTCGACGACGCCGAACGTCTCCTCGACGAGGCCTACCTCCTCGACTACGGAGGCGGGAGCGTGGAGTTCAAGGCGGCCCGGTACGCGATCGGCGCCCGGGTCAAGGCCCTTCGGGGCGATCGCGCAGCGGCGGCGCAGCGCCTGGAGGCGGGCGCCCGAGCCGCCCAAGCGCTGACGTTGCCCCGGCTGCGGGCCCGGATCGAGGACGAACGTGTGCGGTTGGGCCTGCCCCCGGCCGCGGGCGTGCCCCCGTCCCCACCGATCACCCATGCGCAGCGACGACGGCCCGTCCACGGGGTCGACGCGCTCACCGCCCAGCTCGACGAGGCCGTCGCCATCCGGGCACTGCTCGACGAGGGCACGCCGACGGCAACGGAACTGGCGTGCATCTGGGCACAGGAGTGGGTGGACATGCTCGCCGATGCCGGCCGACCGCGGGCGCTCCTGCAGGCACGCCGACTGCTGGTCGACATCCTCGCCGCGGCCGGACGCACCGACGAGGCGAAGGGGTTGCTCGCGACGATCACCGCACAGTGCGCCGCCCTCGGCATCGTGCGCTACCTGCTCGACGGCGGCCCGCACCTGAGGGCGTTGCTCGAGGATCTGCGCGCGGACCGCGAGGCCGGACGGTGGCGAGACGACTGGCCTCCGGTGCCCGACCGATTCTGGGACGCGCTCACGACCGAACACTGATGCCTTGCGCCACAGGGACTTTGCATCGTTCACAACCGCGTCGTCCACCACCGCGTGAACGCATCCGCCTCATCGCGCTGTGCGCCTGTAACGCGCGTCGGATCCGCTGCGATGCCACTTCATCAGCCACGCACAGAGGACAAGGCCATGAGAAGGATCCAGGTGTGGCTCGCGATGCTCGCACTCATCGCGGGGATCGGACTGATCAGCCCGACCGCGTCCGCCGCTACGCCCTATTGCGGCATCTACTGGGGTTCGCAGGACAAGTCGAATCCGACGATGGTCACCTCACCGGTCACCGCGGTTCGCTCGGGCCGGCACGAGTGTTTCGACCGGATCGTCGTCGACCTCGCCGGGCCCGCGGCCGGGTACCGCGTCGGCTACGTCCCCGCGGTGTACGAGGACGGGTCCGGGTTCTTCGTGCCGCTGCGCGGCGGAGCCTACCTGCAGGTGGTCGTCCTCGCGCCCGCCTACTGGGCACCGGCGAACCGCGGCGAAGTCGTCGACGTCACCGGCTACCGCACCCTGCGGCAGGTCGCGTGGGCCAACAGTTTCGAGGGGCAGACCACCCTCGGCGTCGGGGTTCGCGCCCGGCTGCCGTTCCGGGTGTTCACGCTCGACGGCCCCAACGGCTCCCGGGTGGTGCTGGACGTCGCACACCAGTGGTGAACCGTTTGCCGTGCTCCAAACCGGGACGTCCCGCCGCGGTCAGCGCCGCCGCGCGCACAGGATGGTGTCGTGGACGGTGACGGCGCGCCCCTCCGGGTCGGTCGCCTCGTGCGGCACCGCGGCGTTCGTGCGCACCTGCCAGGAGTCGGGTTCCAGCAGCGCGACGAGATCGTCTCCGGTGAAGAACAATTCGGGTCGCGGGGGCCGTGGCATCGTCGTCTGCAGATCGGACGGGTGATGCCCGACGACGAGCAGTGTTCCGCCGGGCGCGACAGCGGAGGCGAGCCGCCGGTACAGCTCGTCGCGCGGGCCGGCGGGCAGGTGCAGGTACTGCGCCGTGACCAGGTCGAACCGGTCGTCGCCGGGATCCCAGTCGGTCATGTCCTGGTGCCGCCAGGTGATCCGGTCGCGGATCTCGGCGGGTTCGGCGGCCGCGTGTGCGGCCGCACGTTCGAGGGCGACCGAGGAGATGTCGATCGCGGTGACGGTCCAGCCGCGTCGCGCGAGCCAGATCGCGTCGGCGCCTTCACCGCTGCCGACGTCGAGCGCGGTGCCGGGAGCAAGGTCGGCGATCTCCGCGACGAGGTGCCGGTTGGCGGCGCCGCTCCAGAGGGCGGTGCGCGAGCGGTAGCGTTCGTCCCACAGCTCTTCGTCGGTGCGATCCTGCACGATCGGGTCCCTTCTCTCGACAACCCTGCCGAATATACCCGCAGGGGTATATCGCTCATTCCGGTTCCGATCTCGGTACATTGACGGGATCGGATTCGCACCACGGCTGAGGCGGGGGCGCCATGCGACAACCGGACAACGAGACGGTGGGCCGGATCTTCGACACGCTGTCGAGACGGTATGACACACAGATCGACTGGTGGGAACGCCGCGTCATGGGTCTGCCCCGGCAGTGGGCGGTCCCGCGCGCCGAGGGTCGCGTACTCGAACTCGCCGTGGGCACCGGATTGAACCTGCCGCTGTACGGCCCCCAGGTGACGAGCGTCCTCGGCATCGACCTGTCCGAGAAGATGCTCGACATCGCCCGCGCACGCATCACCGATCTGCAGTTGAACCACGCGACCGTGCGCCGCGGCGACGTTCAGGCGCTCGACCTGCCGGACGACAGCATCGACACGGTGGTCTCGACGCTGACGTTCTGCACCATCCCGGATCCGTTGCAGGCGAGCCGCGAAGCGTTCCGGGTACTGGTGCCCGGTGGCCGCATCGTCCTCGCCGAGCACGGGCCGGCCACCAACCGGGTGGCTGCGGCGCTCATGCGGATGGTCGAACCGCTCACGGTCCGGTTCGGCGCCGATCACCTCACCCGTGATCCGGTCCCCTATCTCAAGGACGCGGAGTTCGTCGTCGACGAGGTGCACCGGGTCGGTGCCATGGGTATGGGGTTCCGGGTGGTCGCGCACAAACCGGCGGACCGCGATGCGAACCCGTGAGGGGAAGCGCCGGTCGGGGCGCGCGAGGTCCTCTACGGTGGATTGATGGCGGAGCGTGGTGCACGTCCGAAGGTTCCGAAGGCGCGACGACGGCTGCTGAAGGCTGTGCGGCATCTGTTCACCCCGTTGCGCCCGGACGACTACCTGGAGTTGATCAACCCGCTGTGGACCACGCGGGAATTGCGTGGACGTGTCGAGCGGATCGAACCGGCCGGCGAGTCCGCGGCCACGATCGTGATCCGGCCCGCCCACGAATGGCCCGGGCACCGAGCCGGACAGTACGTTCGCCTCGGTGTGGTCATCGACGGCGTCTACCACTGGCGCGCTTATTCGTTGACGTCCGATCCCCACGCCGACGACGGTCTGATCAGCGTGACCCCGAAACTGGTTCCCACCGGCACGGTCTCGCCGTTCCTGGTCCGTGGGATCGCCCCCGGCGACATCGTCCGGCTCGGCGAGGTCGAGGGCGTGTTCACGTTGCCCGACCCGATCCCGGACCGGATGCTGTTCGTCAGTGCAGGCAGCGGCATCACTCCGATCGTGAGCATGTTGCGTCATCTCGACCACCTGGACGCCCTCGACGACGTGGTGGCCGTGCATTCGGACCGGACCGCCGGGCAGATCATGTTCGACTCCACCTTGCGCGAGTTGGATCGTCGTCGGGAAGGCTTCCACCTGCACGTGCGGCTGACCGAGACGGAGGGCCGCATGCAGCCTGCCGAACTGGACTCACTGTGCCCGGATTGGCGCGAGCGTGAGGCGTTCGTCTCCGGTCCCGGAGAGATGCTCGACGCGCTGGTGGAGCACTGGAACGCCCACGGCGACCCCGCGAAGCTGCACCTCGAACGCTTCCAGCCCATCATCGGCGGCTCCGCAACCGCCGGTGCGGGCGGAACCGTCCGTTTCCTGGAAAGCGGGATTGAAACCCACTGCGACGGGGGTACCCCGATCCTGGTTGCCGGCGAGCAGGCCGGAGCCGAGTTGCCTTTCGGGTGCCGGATCGGGATCTGCCATACCTGCACCGGGACATTGAAATCGGGACGGTTGCGGGATCTGCGCACCGGGGAGGTTGCCGATTTCACCGGTCAGGTGGTGCGGACCTGCATCAACTCCGCGGAAGGCGACATCGAGATCGAGCTGTGAACGAAGGGACCACCGAGGTGAGTATCGACGTGGAAAGCCCCCTCGCGCATCTGAGCGAAGAAACCGTCGAGGCGTTGGCCGAGGAGTTCGACGCCATCCACGACGAGGTCTACGCGGACCTCGGCGAGCGGGACCGGCGCTACATCAAAGCGGTGATTGCCGCCCAGCGGCAGTTGGCCGTGGCGGGGCGGGTGCTGTTGCTGGGTTCGGCCGCGAAACCCGCGTGGTGGGCAGGCACCGCGTGTCTGGGGATGGCGAAGATCCTCGAGAACATGGAGATCGGTCACAACGTCATGCACGGCCAATGGGACTGGATGAACGACCCCGCCATCCACTCCTCGTCGTGGGACTGGGACACCGCGTCGACCGCGAAGGCGTGGAAGCACTCGCACAACTACATCCACCACACCTTCACCAACATCCGCGGCAAGGACAAGGACCTGGGCTACGAGATCATGCGGATCGACCCGCACCAGAAATGGCATCCGGTCTACCTGGCCCAGCCCTTCTACAACGTGTTGCTCATGGCCTTCTTCGAATGGGGGGTCGCGCTGCACGACATGGACCTCGAGGCCGTGCGGGCCGGCGAGAAATCCTGGCCCGAGGTCTGGGAGGACCTCAAAGGGATCGCGGGCAAGGCCCGGGCACAGATCGTCAAGGACTACGCCGGCTGGCCGTTGATCAGCGCCGGCGCATTCGGCCTGGCCCAGCTCGCCTTCCGCGGCCGGCTCGGCCAACCGGAAACCTCTCGGCTCGGTCGGCTGCTGCGGTCCCTCCGGCCGACCGGACGAGGGTCCGGCGTCGCCGACATCCTCGATCGCACGGTCCCGGGCGTCGAGCGCACGTTCCTGGCCACCCTGGTGGCGAACGCTACCGCGAACATCATCCGCAATGTGTGGGCACACGGCATCATCTTCTGCGGCCACTTCCCGGACCAGACCTACACGTTCAGTCCTCGCGAGGTGGAGAACGAGACCCGCGGCGGCTGGTACGTGCGCCAGCTCGTCGGTGCGGCGAACATCGAGGGCAGCCCGCTCTTCCACATCATCAGTGGAAATCTCGGATACCAGGTCGAGCACCACCTGTACCCGGACATGCCGAGCAGCCGCTACGCGGAGATCGCACCCAAGGTGCGGGAGATCTGCCAACGGTACGAACTGCCGTACAACTCCGGAGGGCTGGTGAAGCAGTGGTCCATGGTGCACCGAACCATCCTGCGGCTCGCGTTTCCGGGCGGAGCACCGCGCCCGAAGCCGGGTCCGTACCGCGGTGAGCTCGACCCGGGCGGCGCGACCGGCCCGAGTGAGGCGGCGCGGTTCCGGCAGCGGGTCCCGGCGGGCAGCGCGGCTGCGGGTCCCGAACACGACAGCGGGGGCGTGAACGTCTCCCTACCCCCACGCGGACAGGACTAGCCACCAGGCCGATCGGTGAGCCGACGTCACCCGAGCGGCCGAAGAAGTGGGTCGACCGGCTCCGGCAGCAGTCCGCAGGCGGCCAGCCACTCCCCCGCACCGGCTCCGAACTCCTCCGGAGCGACTGAGCCACTACCTTCGGGGATGCGCCCGAGCAGGGGTACACCGGTGACGTCGGGCAGATCCTCGAGATTGCACTGCTGCGCGAGATCCGGTGCCGCAGGCCATGATCCGATCACCGTGCCGATGCACCGCACACCGGCCGACCGCAGCGCCGCGACCGTCAGGGCGCTGTGGTTGAGGGTGCCCAGACCGGCCGCCGCCACGACCAGCGCCGGCGCGTCCAGTGCCGCCGCGACATCGGCGAGGGTGAAGCCGTCGGCTCCGATCCGGACCAGCACTCCCCCGGCGCCTTCGACGAGTGTCAGGTCGTGGGTCGCGTCGAGCTCCCGTACCGCGGCAACGACATCGAGCAGGCTCAGCAGCGGTCGTCCGCTGCGTCGGGCCGCGGTGTCCGGCGCGAGCGGTTCGGGATAGCGGGCCAGTTCGAGGGTGTCGATGCCGGGACCGGCGAGGCGGGTGATCTCGGCGAGGTCGCCGGGTTCGTCGTCGGCGACGCCGGTCTGCGCGGGTTTGCACACCGCGACCCGCAGACCGGCCGCCGCCGCAACCGCGGCAACTGCCGCCGTCGTCACGGTCTTACCGACGTCGGTGGAGGTACCGGTGACGCAGAGAACGCTCACACGCGTGCCTCCGCGAGGACGTCACCGAGCACCGACTCGATCATCGCGAGATCGTCGGCGTCCAGGTTCGCGCGGGCGGTCAGGCGCAGCCGGGACGTACCCGCGGGAACGGACGGGGGCCGGAAGCACCCGACGTGCAGGCCGCGTTCGCGGCACGCCGCGGCGGCACGGACGGCGACCATCGGGTCCCCGAGGATCACCGAGACGACCGCGGATTCGGGCGTGTCGACACCCGAGATGCGGGCGAGATCGGCGGCCCGGTCGAGCACCGCGGTGGCACGCTCCGGCTGCTCCCGGAGGATGCGCAGGGCGGCGCGGGCGGCGCCGACCGCCGCGGGTGCGAGCCCGGTGTCGAAGATGAAGGTCCGGGCGGTGTCGATGAGATGTTCCCGGATCCTGCTGTCGCCGAGGACGATTCCGCCCTGTGCGGCGAGCGACTTGGACAGCGTCGCCGTGATGACGACGTCGGGCTCGCCGGCGAGGCCCATTTCGTGTACGAGTCCGCGTCCCCCTACACCGCGGACGCCCACACCGTGGGCCTCGTCGACGAGCAGCAACGCGCCGTGCGCCCGGCACACCCGGTGGAGTGCCTGCAGCGGCGCGAGGTCACCGTCGGCGCTGAACACCGAATCGGTGAGAACGAGGGCGCGCGGTTGCGCGCGCGCAGCGAGGACTGCCTCGACGAACTCGACGTCGCCGTGGGGCGCGACCTGGATCCGCGACCGCGACAGGCGGCATGCGTCGACGAGCGAGGCATGGCAGCCGGCGTCGGAGACGATCAGGGTGTCCGGGCCGCCGAGCGCGGTGACCGCGCCGAGGTTGGCGGCGTATCCGCTGGCGAACACGAGACCTGTTTCGGCGCCGACGAATTCGGCGAGTTCACGTTCGAGCAGTTCGTGTTCGGCGGTGGTGCCGGTGACCAGCCGGGAACCGGTCGCGCCCGCACCCCAGCGGCGCAGTGCGGCCGCGGCGCCGGCGACGACCTCGGGATGCCGGACCAGGCCGAGGTAGTCGTTGGACGCCAGATCGACGAGACGGGAGCCGGACGTGCGAGGCAGCAGTGTGCGGTGCAGTCCCGCGACGCGGCGCTTCTCGGCGGCGTCGTCGAGCCAGGCCAGACTGACGGGTGCGGTCATGGAACGACACCATACTTGAACAGCGTTCAAGTGGCCAGACGAGACGAGCTACCCGACTGTCACCGGTCGGCTCAACCACCGACCCCCTCAGGCAGGCGCGTCCGACCGGGCGTTCTCCTGCAGTTGCCGGATGGCGTCGACCAGCGGCGCGAGTTCCGGCTGGGCAGTAGCCTCGTCGAGCGCCTCACGCAGCGCGGCGTTGTGGGTGGGCCGGGCTTCCTCCAGCAGGCTCCGCCCGGCCTCGGTGACGTCGGTGTAGATACCGCGCCGGTCGGTGGGACACAGGTAGCGCGCAAGCAACCCGCGGTCCTCCAATCGGGTCACGAGCCGGGTGGTGGCACTCTGACTGAGGACGACGGAGTCGGCGACCTGTCGCATCTGGAGATGCCCACCCTCACCGTCGTGCTGGCGATCCAGCACGTCCAACAGCGAGTACTCGCGTGCGCTCAACCCGTGCGCCGACTGCAGCGCGCTTTCGATCCTGTTCTCGATTCGCCCGTGCAACAGCGAGAGCGCCGACCAGCTGTGTGCCAGCGCGGTCATCGTCGGGTCCGTGGCGGTCATCGTCGGCTCCCTCGATCCGTCGTGTGAACAGGTGACGCCGGCAGTCGACCGGCGTGATCATCACGCCCGACTATACCCGCGCTTGCAAATAGTCGGCGTCTGCAATTATTGTTGACGCCTGCAAAGCGCGTACGCGCATTTCTTCATCCGATCAAAGGATCGCTTCTCATGCCGCTCGCACTGCTGGCCCTTGCTGTCGGGGCCTTCGGAATCGGCACCACGGAATTCGTGATCATGGGGCTGCTGCCCCAAGTGGGAACGGATCTCGGGGTGTCCGTGCCGACGGCCGGATACCTGGTCACCGGCTACGCCCTCGGGGTTGTGATCGGCGCCCCGATCATGACCGTCCTCGGCACCAAGATCTCTCGCAAGAACATGCTGATGCTGCTCATGGGCCTGTTCATCCTCGGCAACATCATCTCCGCCGCGGCCCCGGTCTTCGCCGTCATGCTGATCGGCCGCGTGGTGGCGTCCCTGGCCCACGGCGCCTTCTTCGGGATCGGCTCCGTCGTCGCCGCCGAACTGGTGGCGCCACAGAGGAAGGCGGCCGCCATCTCGCTGATGTTCACCGGACTGACCGTGGCGAACGTCGTCGGGGTGCCGATGGGCACGCTCGTGGGCCACACCGCAGGCTGGCGCATGACCTTCCTGGTCGTCGCCGCTCTCGGCGCCGTCGGCCTTGCCGGCGTCGCCAAGCTCGTACCCGACCTCCCCAAGCCGCCGGGAGTGCAGCTGCGGCACGAGATCGCAGCCTTCGAGAACATTCAGGTCGTGCTGGCCATGACGATGACCGTCCTGGGCTTCGGCGGCGTGTTTGCGGCGATCACCTACATCGCGCCGATGCTCACCGAGGTCGGCAACTTCGCGGACTCCTCCCTCACGTGGCTGATGGCCGCCTTCGGGACGGGGATGGTCGTCGGCAACCTCGTCGGCGGGCACTTCGCGGACCGCAAGCTCATGCCGATGCTCTACACCGCCCTCGCAGGCCTGGCACTGGTCCTCGGCCTGTTCACCTTCCTGGCCTCCGACAAAGCCGCGTCCGTCGTGGCCGTCTTCCTCATCGGCGCACTCGGTTTCGCCACCGTCCCGCCCCTGCAGAAACATGTCCTGGACCACGCACACGGTGCACCGACACTGGCCTCGGCCGCCAACATCGGCGCCTTCAACCTCGGCAACGCCCTGGCCGCCTGGCTCGGCGGCCTGGTGATCTCCGCCGGTCTCGGCTACACCGCACCCAATGCCGTCGGGGCGATCCTGGCCGCCTCCGCCCTGGTTCCGGCCGTTATCTCGCACCGGCTGCAGCGCCGCTCCGCCCGCGCCACCGCGACTCCTGCACCGGCCGCTCCCGACCTCGGCCGCGCCGCTCACGCCACCGCGGGAGCCGTCCACTCCTGACCCTGTCACTCGAAACCCTCACCCAGCGAACATCTTCGAAGGATTCCCTCATGGCACCCTCCACGATCCCCACCGTGAAACTGAACAACGACGTCGAGATCCCCCAGCTCGGCTTCGGTGTCTTCCAGGTCCCCCACGACGCAACCACCGCGGCCGTCACCGCCGCACTCCAGGCCGGTTACCGCAGCATCGACACCGCCGCGATCTACGGCAACGAGACCGGCGTCGGCCGCGCCCTGGCCGCCTCCGACGTACCGCGCGAGGAACTGTTCGTCACCACCAAGGTGTGGAACGCCGACCAGGGTTACGACGCCACCCTCCGCGCCTTCGACGCGAGCCTCGCCAACCTCGGTCTCGACTATCTGGATCTCTATCTGATCCACTGGCCCACCCCCGCCCGCGGCCTCTACCCGGATTCGTGGCGCGCCCTCGAACGCCTCGCGGAGGAAGGACGCATCCGCGCCGCGGGCGTATCGAACTTCCAGCCGACTCACCTCCAGCGCCTGCTGAACGACAGTGCGCTGACCCCGGCCGTCAATCAGATCGAACTGCACCCCGGTCTGCAGCAGGCCGAATTGCGTGCCTTCCACACCAAGCACGACATCGCCACCGAGGCATGGAGCCCTCTCGCCCAGGGTGCCGTTCTGGACGATCCTGCCATCGCAGCGATCGCTCGACGCACCGGCAGATCACCCGCTCAGGTGGTTCTGCGCTGGCATCTGCAACTGGGCAACATCGTGATCCCCAAGTCGGTCACTCCGGCCCGCATCCGCCAGAACCTCGACGTCTTCGACTTCCGGCTCAGCGACACGGACATGGCCGCGATCACCGCGGCCGACCGCAACCTGCGCACCGGACCCCACCCGGACGAGTTCAACTGACGAACGACCGTCCCGCCGAGCCGGCAGGCTTCAGCTCCGCGAGCGTGCCGCCGCGAGCATCCCGCCGGTGATCGCCGCGACGTCGTCCGCGGTGCACACGTACGGCGGCATCGCGTAGATCAGGTTCCGGAACGGGCGCAGCCACACCCCGGCCGCGACCGCGGCGTCGGTGGCGGCGCGCATGTCGACGGGTTCGGCGAGTTCGAGCACGCCGATCCCGCCGAGCACCCGCACATCGGTCACCCCCGGCAGTTCCCGGGCCGGCTCGAGTCCGCTCACGAGGCCGGCGTTCAGGGCCGCGATCTCCGATCGCCAGTCGCGCGAGAGCAGCAATTCGACCGCCGCGACCGCGACGGCGCACGCCAGCGGGTTGCCCATGAACGTCGGCCCGTGCATGACCCCGCCACCTTCCCCGGCGCTGATCACCTCGGCGATCCCGGAGGTGCACAGGACCGCCGCCAGGGTGACGTATCCGCCGGTGAGGGCCTTGCCGACGCACATGATGTCGGGGCTGATCCCGGCGTGACCGGCGGCGAACAGCTCACCCGTGCGACCGAATCCGGTGGCGATCTCGTCGAGGATCAGCAGCAGTCCGTGTTCGTCGCACATGCGGCGCAGCTCGCGCAGATAGGCGGGATCGTGAAAGCGCATGCCGCCGGCGCCCTGCACCACCGGTTCGACGATCACCGCGGCCAGTTCGTCGGTGTGCTCGTTCAGTATCTTCTCGAACTCGGCGACGTAGGCCGGATCGAAGTCGCGCGGCGGTGCGGGGGCGAACACCTGCCGGGCGAGCACGTCGGTCCACATCGAGTGCATGCCACCCTCGGGGTCGCACACGCTCATCGGAGCGAACGTGTCGCCGTGATAGCCGCCGCGCCACGTCATCAACCGGTGACGTCCCGGACGCCCGAGTGCGCGCTGGTACTGCAACGCGAGCTTGATCGCGACCTCCACCGACACCGACCCGGAGTCGGCGAGGAAGACCTTGTCGAGCCCGTCGGGGGTGATCTCCACCAGCAGTTCGGCCAGGCGCGCGGCGGGCGCGTGGGTGAGTCCGCCGAACATCACGTGGCTCATCCGTCCGAGCTGCTCGGTGACGGCCGCGTCGAGCACCGGATGCCGGTAGCCGTGCACCGCGGCCCACCACGAGCTCATACCGTCGACGAGCTCTCGCCCGTCCGCGAGAACGAGCCGGGTGCCGTGCGCGTGGTCGACGACGAGGGGCTCGGTGGAGGCCGGGAACGCCCCGTACGGGTGCCACAGGTGTGCGGCGTCGAGTTCCGCGATGCGGGCTGCGGGCAGAGACGGCGAATTCACAGCCCCGACTGTAGGCGGTTTCATGCCCGTACGAAGCAGCGCATAGGGTGGCTGCCCGTACCTGTGTGCTTTCGTCACAGCAACAGCTCGGTGCCCGCCTCCGAGTCCGACCGGCCCGGAAGGGAGCTCGATGCCCGTCACGACGTTCACACCACGGCTGCGGTCGGCCGACGGCGGTGCCGTCATGTCGGCTCAGCGCGACCGTGCCGTCGCGTCGGCCCGGCGCGCCGATCTCGACGGCCTCCGTGGCCTCGCGATCGCTCTGGTCGTGGTGTTCCACGTGTGGTTCGGGCGGGTGTCCGGTGGTGTGGACGTGTTCCTCGCGCTGTCCGGTTTCTTCTTCGTCGGGTCGCTGCTGCGTGTTACCGAGTCGGCCGCGCCGCTCGATCCGCGGCCGGTGCTGCGCCGGGTGGGCCGGCGGCTGCTGGCACCGTTGGTGCTGGTCCTGGCCGCGGTGGCGGTGGCCCAGGTCGTCCTCACCCCGCCGACCGGGTGGTTCTCGGCAGCGGAACAGCTGTTCGCGTCGCTGACCTTCCTGCAGAACTGGCATCTGGCGCGCACCGCGAGCGACTATCTGGCGGCCGATCCGTCCGTGAGCCCGCTGCAGCATCTGTGGTCGATCGCGGTGCAGGGGCAGTTCTACCTCGCCGCCGTGATCGTGGTGTTCGCCCTGGCGTGGGTCCTGCGGCGCCGCGGCCTGCCCACGCGGATGCCGCTCACGGTGCTCCTCGCCGTGGTCACGGCCGCCTCGTTCGGCTACGCCGCGTTCTCGGGCGCGGACCGGACCTGGCTGTACTACGACAGCGCCACGCGCCTGTGGGAGCTGACGCTCGGCGGGCTGCTCGTGTGCCTGCTGCCGTGGCTGCGGGTTCCGCGGTGGGCCGCGGCGACCCTCGCGGTGCTCGCGCTGGTCACGTTCCTCGGCTGCGGCGCGGTACTCGACGGCCGCGCACAGTTCCCGGGACCGTGGGCGCTGGTACCGGTCGGGGCGGCGCTGCTGCTGGTCGTGACCGGCGCGACCGGATCGACCGCGGTGTCACGTCTGCTGGCGTCGGCGCCGCTGGTACGGCTCGGTTCGATCGCCTACGCGCTGTACCTGTGGCACTGGCCGGTGCTGATCACGTACCTGATCCTGCGGGACCGGCTCACCGTCGGAGTGCTCGGCGGTGTCGGGGTGATCGCCCTGTCGCTGGTGCTGGCCGAGGCCACCACCCGGCTGGTGGAGGACCCGATCCGAAAGGGCGTCCCGTCGCGCGGACGTACCTCGCTCGTCGCGGCTCTGACGAGCGTCGGCGTGGCACTGGCCGCCGTCTCCGCGGGGTGGGTCCAGTACGTCGAGCGTTCCGCCCGGCAGATCGCCGAGCTGCCGAACCTGTCCACCGATGTGTATCCCGGTGCCGCCGTGTTCGACCTGCTGACCGATCCGGTGAGCGCACCGGTGAAACCCCCGCTGACGATCGCCGATCGCGACCTTCCTGCCACCACACTCGAGGAGTGCATCGCCGTGAACGGACAGCAGGAGCCGCTGTCCTGCACCTACGGGGATCCGACGGCGAGCCGCCGGATCGCACTGACCGGCGGCTCGCATTCCGAGCACTGGCTGCCCGCCCTGGATCTGCTCGGCGTCGAGCATCACTTCCGCGTCGACACGTACGTCAAGGTGGGGTGCCCGCTCTCGGCTCCGACGACTCCGCCGGCCGAGGACTCGGCGACCTTCGACTGCGACACATGGTCGACGAATGTGCTGGCCGAACTGGCCGCGAATCCGCCGGACTACGTGTTCACGACGTCGACCCGTCCCCGCGAGGCAGGCGAGGGTCCGGGCGACTACACCCCCGACCGGTACGTGGCGCTGTGGGAGACGCTGACCTCGTACGGCATCCCGGTCCTGGCGATCCGGGACACCCCGTGGCTGAAGGACGACGGCATCCCCTACCGCGCCTCGGACTGTCTCGCCCACGGTGGCGACGCGTACGCGTGCGGCGTCGCGCGGTCCGATGCACTCGACATCGTCGATCCCGCCCAGGACGCGGCCGCGCACCTGCCGACGGTTCATCCGCTGGATCTGTCCGATGTGGTGTGCCGCCCGGAGCGGTGCCTCGCGGTGGAGGGCAACGTCCTGATCTATCGCGATCGCGACCACCTCACCGCCTCGTACGTGCGCACCCTGGCGCCCGAACTGGGCCGCCGGATGCGCACGGTCACCGGTTGGTGGTGACCTGTCGCGCTCGCCGGGATAGTGGGGGCCGTTCCGATTAGGGTGAGCGAGTATGGACCCCAGCGAAGCGACCGCGCCCGGTGACTCCTCCGAGGAGGAACTGCTGGTCTGGCCGGGCACCCCGTATCCGCTCGGCGCCACGTACGACGGCGCCGGCACGAACTTCGCGGTGTTCTCCGAGGTCGCCGAGAAGGTGGAGTTGTGTCTGATCGCCCGCGACAACACCGAGACGCGTATACCGCTGGAGGAGGTCGACGGGTACGTGTGGCACGCGTACCTGCCGATGGTGTCCCCCGGGCAGCGCTACGGCTACCGCGTCCACGGACCGTACGACCCGGCGCAGGGGCTGCGCTGCGATCCGAGCAAGCTGCTGCTCGATCCGTACGGCAAGGCGTTCGACGGCGCATTCGACGGCGACCCCTCGCTGTACTCGTATGAGGTCGCGGTGCCGGAGGCCGACGACAGCGTGCCCGAAGCCGGGGACGACGAATCCGGGGCGGACGAATCCGGGGCCGGCGAGGACGCGGCCGCCGAGGAGGACACCGCGCTCGAAGCCGAGGGTCCGGAGCCCGCCGACGAGGACCCACCCGCCGAGGACGAGACGGGCGACGAACAGTCCGGTGACGCCGACGGTTTTCCGCAACTCGATTCGCTCGGGCACACCATGACCACGGTGGTCATCAACCCGTTCTTCGACTGGGCCACCGACCGCCCACCGCGCCGGCCCTATCACGAGACGATCATCTACGAGGCCCACGTCAAGGGCATGACGGCGACACACCCCGGGATCCCGGAACAGCTGCGCGGAACCTATGCGGGACTGGCACATCCGGTGATCATCGACCATCTGCGCGATCTCGGGGTGACCGCGATCGAGTTGATGCCGGTGCACCAGTTCATGCACGACCAGGTACTGCTCGACCAGGGCCTGCGAAACTACTGGGGTTACAACACGTTCGGTTTCCTCGCCCCGCACACCGAATACTCGTCGTCGACGAAACCCAGCGCTGTCGTCGCGGAGTTCAAGGCGATGGTGCGCGCCTTCCACGAGGCGGACATCGAGGTGATCCTCGACGTCGTCTACAACCACACCGCCGAAGGCAACCACCTCGGGCCGACCATCAGTTTCCGCGGCATCGACAACGCCGCCTACTACCGGCTCGTCGACGACGACAAGGCCCACTACATGGACTACACGGGCACCGGCAACAGCCTCAACGCCCGTCACCCGCACACCCTGCAGCTGATCATGGATTCGCTGCGGTACTGGGTGCTCGAAATGCACGTCGACGGGTTCCGGTTCGACCTGGCGTCGACGCTGGCCCGGGAACTGCACGACGTGGACCGGCTGTCGGCCTTCTTCGATCTGGTGCAGCAGGACCCGGTCGTCTCGCAGGTCAAGCTCATCGCCGAGCCCTGGGACGTCGGCGAAGGCGGCTATCAGGTGGGCAATTTCCCCGGGCTGTGGACGGAATGGAACGGCAAGTTCCGCGACACGGTCCGTGACTACTGGCGCGGTGAACCCGCGACCCTCGGCGAGTTCGCGTCCCGCCTCACCGGGTCGTCGGATCTGTACGAGGCGACGGGCCGGCGTCCCGGCGCGTCGATCAACTTCGTGACCGCACACGACGGGTTCACACTCGCAGATCTGGTGTCCTACAACGAGAAACACAACGAGGCCAACGGCGAGGACAATCGCGACGGCGAATCGCACAACCGGTCGTGGAACTGCGGCGCCGAAGGACCCACCGACGATCCGGAGATCCTGGCGTTGCGGGCGCGGCAGCAACGCAACATCATGGCGACGCTGATGCTGTCGCAGGGCACCCCGATGCTCGCCCACGGCGACGAGATCGGCCGGTCGCAGCGCGGCAACAACAATGTCTACTGCCAGGACAACGAACTTTCGTGGATGGATTGGTCGCCCGAGAGCGTGGACACCGACATGCTCGCCTTCACCCGCAACGTGATCCGGATGCGTCGCACTCATCCGGTGTTCCGGCGGCGCCGGTTCTTCGAGGGCCGGCCGATCCGCAGCGGCGACCAGTCCCGCGACATCGCGTGGCGCACGCCGGGCGGCGACGAGATGACGCCGGAGGACTGGGACAGCGGCTTCGGCAAGTCCCTCGCGGTGTTCCTCAACGGTGACGGCATCCCCGAGCCGGACCAGCGCGGGCAGCGCGTCGTCGACGACACGTTCCTGCTGTGTTTCAACGCCCATCACGAGCCGATCGACTTCGTCACCTCGGGCGGACCCGACGACCCCGACTGGACGGTGGCGCTGGACACGGACACCCCCGACGGTCTGCGGGACCTGACGGTCGCCGCCGGCGAGTCGGTGCAGGTGCAGGCCCGGTCGTTGCTGGTGCTGCGGCGTCCGCGCAGCCAGGACTGACGGCGCTCCGCGCCTCGTGCGCGGTTTCGGTAGCGGCAGCTGCCAAAACCACGCACGAGGCAGCGGGCTGTCGGTGGGTTCCTATTCCTCGGAATCGATGACGGACCTGAGGGTCGCGAGGTCCTCGGGGGTCGTTCCCTCCGGCCGCAGGACGGCGTTCCACCCGTCGACGTACTCGGTCGTGTACTTGTGGCCGTGCCCGCCGGGAACCCCGGTCGAGAACGGTAGATCCGCGGTGACCTGCCAGAACGTGACGAACGGCATCCAGACCATGTCCTCGAGCACGTCCGTGCCCGGAGCCTCACCGATCCAGTCCGGCTCGTTCAGGATCAGGTGCGGACTCCACCACACGATCGGGTCCGACGGGTGCATCAGGTACATGACCCTGTTGCCGTCCCACGGCCGGCCCGCGGGCGGGATCCCTGCCTCGGCGTCGTTCGTGAACCGCACCGTGCGCCCGTTCTTGTAGATCGGTTCGACCTCCGGGCTGCCCGGCTCGCGATTATCACTGAAGTCACGGAACAGAGTGTTGAAGTTGGGCGGGCCGGCGAACAACGTACCCGCCGTGCGGTTGCTCAGGTCGCGTTCCCCGCTGAAGGCCGTTTCCCCACCGAACGAGCCGAGGCTCTCCCCCGCAACGAACAGCCGGGGACGGCTGTCCGGCGGCAGTTTCAGCCACTCCTCGTAGACCGCGTCGAACAGGTCCCGGCCGGCTTCACGAGCCTTCGACTGGTCGACCAGATAGGAGATCCACGAGGGCAGGTACGAGTACTGGATCGCCACGGTTGCCGCATCGCCGCCGGTGAGATATTCGAACGAGTCGACCAGGGCCGGGTCCACCCAGCCGCTGCCGGTCGTGGTCACCACGAGCAGGTTGGCGCGTTCGAAGCCGCCGGCCCGGGTCAGGTCCTCGACGGCCAGTGCCGCGCGGGCCTCGGTGTCGTCGGCGGATGCGAGCCCGGCGTAGATCCTGATCGGCTCCTCGGCGGGCCCGCCCACGAACCCGCCGATCTCGTCCACGGAGGGGCTGTCTCCGATGAAGGCGCGCCCCTGGTAGCCCAGCGTGTCCCACGGCACCACAGACTCCGGGCCGCCCGATCGCAGACCGGTCGTGGGCTGCTGCACCCCCTCCGGCGTCTGCGTATCCCTAAGCGAGAACGCCGAATTGGCGACATTGACGAAACCGCTGAGCAACACCCCCGAGACGACCAGGTAGACCAGTGCGGCCACCAGCACCCAGCCGACGGCGGACGCCGCACTGCGGCCGATCCAGCGATCGAGCAGCGTCGCGATCCAGCGGTAGATACCTCGGATGCCACGGCCCATCGCCACCAGAAGGGCGAAGACCACCACCGCGATCACGGGTGAGAGAACAACGAGCGGAATGTTGTAGTCGGTGACCCCCATCAACTCCCGAATCCGGTGCTGCCAGTACTGCCCGAATCCGAATGCGACGGCGAACAGCACCACCGCGGTGACGGCGAACACCAGCCACGCACGCCGGCTCGGACGCCGCGGGCCCCGGTCGGCGAACGCGCGCCACACCCATGCTGCGAGCACACCGAGTCCGTACCCGATCGCCGCGGTGATCCCGCAGACCAAGCCCTGCAGGAGCCCTCCGCGCGGGAGCAGGGACGGGGTGAACGACAAGCACGCGAAGACGAGCGCACCCCAGCATCCGGGAAGGGTGACGTACAGCAACCTGCGGCGCGACCCTGCGGGAGCCGACTCTCGGTCGTCGACCTCGGTTCCGGACCGACCCGGCTCGGCGTGCCCGACATCGGCCGGGATCTTCTGCTCCATGGCGACCTCCGCGTCAATGATCGCCCGCGCCGAACCGTTGCGCCGGTTTTTCCGGGTTCTACCACCGGTGCATGTGCCGCACCTGTCGGGGATCTTCGATAGGTTTCCCGGCATGGCGACCCCTCACGATCTCGACGTGCTCGTGCTCGGTCCCGAAAACCCCCGGGGCATCGTGCTTTTCGGGTCGGGATCCGGCGGGGATCCGGCCCGGTACCGGACCGTGCTCACCGCGCTGGCGGACGCCGGTTACCGGGTGCTCGCACCGCGCCACACGCGGTTCGCCCCCGACACTGCGACACCCGACGAGTTCGTCGAGCGCCCCCGGGGACTGAAGGACGCGCTGGCACGGTACGACGAAAGCGGGGATCTTCCGGTGTTCGCGGTGGGGCATTCGATCGGCGGCTGGGCCGCCCTGTGCCTGGCGGGTGCCGTCCCCCGGGAAAGCGACCCGATCACTCCGCCCGCCACGATCGAGATCCTGCGCCGCAGCCGCGGGCAGGTCGACGCACAGGTGCTGCCCCGGGTCGGGCACTTCGATTTCATGGACACACTGCCGCCGGGTGTCGAACCGGATCCGGCGCTGGATCGGGCCGCGTTCCTGCGGGATCTGGGCGAGAGCACCGTCGCGGCGCTCTCGCACTGACCCGGTGACCGCCTGGCTGTCCCTAGCGCAGGAGACGATGCAACTCCACACCACCCAGTGCACCGTCCTCGATCGTCGCGGTCATGTACGTGCAATACGGCTGCCGACGCCGATCCGTCGGCGAACCCGGATTGAGCAAGCGCAGACCACCGGGGGCCGTGGTGTCCCACGGAATATGGGAATGGCCGAACACCAGTACATCCGTGTCCGGATAGGCCGCCGCCATGCGCTTCTCCCTGCCCGCCGAGGGCCCGGTCTCGTGCACCACAGCGAGCCGAACACCGTCGAGCGTCACCCGAGCGATCTCCGGAAGCCGCTCCCGCAGGGCAGGGCCGTCGTTGTTGCCCCAGCACGCGACGAGTCGTACGGCGCGTTCCTCCAGAGCGTTCAACAATCCGATCTCGATCCAGTCTCCGGCGTGGACGACGACGTCGGCGCGGTCCACCTCGTTCCACACCTCGTCGGGCAACCGGCGCGCACGGGCAGGGACGTGGGTGTCGGCCAGCAGCAACAACCTCATGGGCTCAGTGTGCCGCTCCCGCCCTGGGGTACACCCCGAACATGACCGTTCCAGCACACGACAGACTCGCCGTGATCACGGGCGCGGACTCCGGCATGGGCAAGGCCACCGCCGAACTGCTCGCCTCCGAGGGATTCGACGTCGGCATCACGTTCCATACCGACGAGGCCGGGGCCGACGACACCCGTGCCGCCGTCGAGCAGCGCGGAAGACGGTGCTTCGTCACCCGCCAGGACCTGACGAGCCCGGACACCGCCGATGTGATCGACGACCTCGCCCGGCAACTCGGTGGGCTCGGCGTACTGGTGAACAATGCCGGCACCGGACATCGCGACGGAGTCCTCGACCTGTCCTACGACCGGTGGCGGGAAGTGCTTGCCACCGACCTCGACGGACCGTTCCTGTGCGCACAACGAGCAGCACGGCACATGGTCGACGCCGGTCGGGGAGGACGGATCATCAACATCACGAGCGTCCACGAACACGTACCGCGTTTCGGTGCGTCCGCGTACTGTACGGCCAAGGCGGGACTGGGGATGCTGACCCGTTGTCTCGCACTCGAACTCGCACGGCACGGCATCACCGTCAATTCGGTCGCTCCGGGTGAGATCGCCACCCCGATGACCGGCATGGACGAATCCGAGGCCTTCCACGAGGATCGTCCGGGCAACCCGACCGGCCGCCCCGGTCACGTCAACGAGGTCGCGTCCGTCGTCGCGTTTCTGGCGTCGCCGCGCGCGTCGTATCTGACCGGCCGTTCGATTCCGGTCGACGGTGGTCTGATGCTCATGGCCGCGCACGGACACGACATGAACGACGCCAGTTGGCGCGAACTCTGACTAGTTCCCGGCCCGACCCCTCGCCCAGGCGGCCCACAGGGTGGCGTAGCGACCGCCGCTGCGGAGAAGCGCGTCGTGCGAGCCCTGCTCGACGATGGCGCCGCGGTCCATTAGCACGATCCGGTCGGCGGTGGCGGCCTGGCTGAGCCGGTGCGCGACGATCAGCGCCGACCGCCCCTCGAGCGCCGCCTCGGCGGACGCCTCGAGCAGGTTCGCGCCGGCGCTGCCGGCGTCGGCGGTGGCCTCGTCGAGGATCACCAGTGCCGGATCGAGCAGCACGAGCCGTGCCAGCGCGACCTGCTGGACCTGCATCGGCGACAGGTCGTGTCCGCCGTCGCCGACGATCGTCTCGATGCCGTCGGGCAGCAGCTCCACCCAATCCCATGCGTGTATCCGGCACAGGGCGTCGCGGATCTGCTCGGCGGTGGCGTCCGGTGCGGCCATCCGCAGGTCGTCGGCGAGCGAACCCGCGAACACGTGCGTTTCCTGCGTCACCAGCGCGACCCGGCGTGCACGCTCCGATTCGTCGAGTTCCGCGAGGTCGGCACCACCGAAGCGCACCACACCGCGCACGGGCCGGTGGATGCCCGCGAGAACCGCCGCGAGAGTGGTCTTGCCTGCGCCGGACGCACCGACCAGCGCGACGTGCTCGCCGTCCGCGATCGTCAGCGACACCCCGTCGAGCACCGGGTCCTTCCCCGGGTACGCGAACGTGATGTCCTGCGCTTCGAGCGCCCGGCCCTGCGGCACCGGCGTCGACGCGGCCGCGGTCCGGTCGGATCCGAAGCGTTCGCCTTCGACGGTCACTCCGACGATGCGCACCAGCGACGCCGCTGCGGACTGCAGGTCGTCGGTCACCATCAGCAGTTCACCGATCGGCCCGAACAGCCGCAGGAAGAACAGCATGGCCGCGGTCGCGGCGCCGACGGTGAGCCCCTCGTTCCCGACGAGCATGTAGCCGACGACGAGAATGGTTGCCATACCGACGAATTCGGCGAGGTTGATGCCCGCGAAGAAGCGGTTCTGCACGACGCGGGCGCGCAGCGTCCAGCGCACGACCTCCCACGAGCGTCCCTCGATCTCGGTGAGCAGCCGTCCGGTCAGGCCGAACGCGCGTGCCGAGTCGAGGCCGCGGATCGCGCCGAGCACCTCGTGTGCGCGTTTCGCCATCGCAGCACGCTCCCCCGTGTAGACCGGCGGTGCCTCGCGCACGTACCGCCGAACCGTGAAGATGTGCACCGGCAGCACGACCACGACGACGGCGAGGAACCGCCAGTCCAACGCGGCGAGTCCGACGACGGTCGCGGCGATGGTGAACACCGATGTCGAGATCGCCGGAACACCCTGGGAGATGGCGGTGCTCACGACCTCGACGTCGTCGGTGGCACGCGACACCAGGTCACCGCTGCCCGCGGCCTCGACCCGCGAGAGCGGCAGCCGCAGCGCCGAGGCCAGCATGCGTTCGCGCAGCCGGGCGAGGACCGTCTCGAACAGCTGGGCCGAGGCGGCGACACCGGCGCCGGTGAGCCCGGCACCCGCGACGGTGGCGACGACCATGACAATCGCGAGCCGCCACACATCGCCGGCGTCACCGCCGTCGATGGCGATGTCGACGATGCGGCCGAGCGCCCACGGCATGACCAGCCCGAGCACGGCGGCCGCGACGAGCAGCGCGACGACGCCGATCAGGCGTGCGCGGCTGCCGGACAGCGCGGCGAAGAAGTGCGCGGCGGTGGTGCGGGCGTCGGCGATGGGGAGAGGACCGGCCGGTGCGGTCTCGTGGATCGCGGTGCTGGTCATCGGTGGGCCTCCACGGGCGTACCGGCCGGGACGGCCGAGGACAGTGCGGGTACCTCGTCGGCGGCTCCGCGATGGACCAGGCGTCCCTCGGCGAGGACGATCACCTCGTCCGCTGCGGCGAGATGCGCCGGGGCGTCGGTGAACACCAGGGTCAGCCCGTCGGTGCGGGCCTGCCCCAGCCGCTCGGCGACATTCGATTCCGTGACGGAGTCGACCGCCGTGGTGGGGTCGACCAGCACGAGCACCGAGGAGTCCGCGGCGATCGCCCGGGCCAGCGCGACGCGCTGCCGCTGACCACCGGACAGCAACCGGCCCGCCTCCCCCACCGGGGTGTCGAGGCCGTCGGGCAGCACCTCGACGACGTCGTCACAGGCTGCGGCGAACACGGCACGGGTGATGCGGGTGTCGCGATCCGCGGCCTCCGGATCGACGGCGGCGGCGATGTTGTCGAGCACGGATCCCTCGAACAGCGCCGCGTGGTGCGGGGCGACGCGCACGGTGGCGATCGCGGTGTCCTCGTCGAGATCGAACAGGTCGGTCTCGCCGATCCGGACGGTGCCGTTCTCGGGCGGGGCCGACCGGGACAGCACCTCGACGAGCGCGGCGGTCGTCGGAGCGTCGGCCACGACCGCGACGAGTCCGGTCGCGGGCAGTTCGAAATCGAGGTCCCGGACCGGTCCGTGGGCGAGGCCGTCGAAGCGGAGCGGACCGGCGGTCGCGCCGACGGTACCGATCTCGGTCGCGGGCGGTGCCTGCAGAACGGTGAGGACGCGGCGCGCGGAGGCGAGCGCGCCGGCCCACACGGCACCGGCGTTGGTGCCGAGGGCGCTGAGCGGACCCATCACGAACTGGGTCAGGCCGACGACGGTGATCAACTGACCGACGGTCAGGCCGCCGCTGACCGCCATCAGGCCGGCGGCGACACCGATCGCGACGACGAACAGACCCGACACCGATTCCATGGCGGCGAGGTAGGCGCCCTCGGAACGGGAGGCGGCGAGCACTCCGCGCAGGGCGCGCCGGCTTGCCTCGAAGTAGCGGCGGGCGGCGACCTCCTCGGCGCCGATGCCCTTGACCACCCGGAAGCCGGTGACGAGATCGGTGGCGGTGCCGGCCGCTTCGCCGGCCATCTCCTGCTGGTGCTCGCTGCGCGCCCGCAGCGGGCCACCGGCCTTGTCGAGGATCCACAGGATCGTGGGGGCACCCACCAGGACCGCGACACCGAGCGGCCACGAGATGGTCAGCAGCACGATGCCGGTGAACACCACCGCGGCGATCTGTCCGATCGGGTAGACGCCGATCGCGCAGGCCATCGCGAGACGCTGCACGTCCGAGGTCGCGATCGACAGGGACACACCGGGAAGTCGTGCGGGCCCGGCCATTCCGCGCGGGTCGAGGATCCGGTCGGTGACCCGGGTGCGCAGCTGGTGCTGCACCGCCTGCATGCCGAGCAGCCCGAGCCGGGATCCGAAGCGGAAGGAGAACGAGAGCATCGCGAACACCGCGCCGAGCACCACCAGCCACAGCAGCAGCTGGGTGCCGTCGTGGGTCGCGATGGCCCGGTCGATCGCCAGGCCCATGACGACCGGGACCAGCGCCTCGCCGACCTGGTGGCCGATCATCAGCACCGCGGCGGGCACGGTCATCCGTCGTGCCGCGAAGATCGTGCGGACCGCGAGTCGGCGGGCGGTGGTGTCGTCGTCGACGCGGATCGGCGGGGTCGCCACCGGTCGGTCGCTACTGAACGTCAGCGGGCGCAGCTTCATGGCTCCTCGGGGGGTTGTGGCACCTGGCGGTTCCGGTCAGGCGTCGTCGCCCTCGTCGTCGTGGTGGTCGAGATTGACGACTCCGCGCTTCCAGTAGCCGTCGATGTCGACCCGTTCCTTCGGCAGACCCAGCTCGCGGCGGAAGTACCGGCGGATCGGCTTGAGTGAGGTGGCTTCGCCGGCGGCCCACACGAAGTAGGGGTCGGTGGGAAGCTCGGCAGCGCGGATCGCCTCGATGAGCAGGTCGGTGCTGCCGGGTGCGGCACTGCCGCGGTGCAGGTAGGTCAGCCGCGCTTCGGCGGACCGCTCGAGATCGAGTTCGTCGCTCGCGTCGCGGACCTCGACGAAGGCCTGGATCCGGGCGGTCGCGGGAAGTTCCTCGAGCCAGCGGGCGAGCGCGGGCAACGCGGTCTCGTCCGCGGCGAGGATGTAGGCGGGGTATCCGGTGGGGACCAGGATCGACCCGCGGGGGCCGAGCACGCCGAGGGGGGCTCCGGCTTCGGCGGTCGCGGCCCAGCGGCCCCCGGTGCCGTGCTCGTGCAGGACGAAGTCGAGGGTGAGTTCACCGGCCTCGGGATCGAACGCGCGAACCGTGTAGTCACGGAACTCGAGACGCCGGCCCGCGGGTTCGATCCACTTGCCGTCGCCTTCGATCTCGGGCATCGCGACGTCGCCGGTGTCGTCGGGGAAGAACAGCTTCACATGGTCGGTGGGCCGCCCGGTGCCGTGCGGGAAGCCGGCGATCTCCGGACCGCCGACGACGATGCGCCGCATCCGCGGGGTCAGGTCGACCGTGCGCAGAACCGTCAGCCGACGGGGCACGAGATCGTGCATCACGATCTTCTCGGTCAGGTCGTCGAGGCTCTCCGCCGCGGTCATCCGGGTGCTCCGTTCTTCGAGGGGTGGGTGGGCGAGGCGCCGCCGGACGCGTACGTGCCGTCGCCCCGGATATGGGGCGACGGCACGAAACTACGTCACGGCTGAGCGTCGGCTCCCTGGTCGACAGCAGCCGAGAACTGCGGGCCGTACTCCTCGATGACCCACTTCAGGCTGATCGGGGACGGGAACGCAGCGGCGCGGGGGGTGCCGTCCTCGCTCGGGGTGATCACGACGGATCCGCGCTGGACGACCGGCAGTGCGGTCCACACCGGGTTGGTGTCGAACACCGAGGTGTCGGCGGTGTTCGGAACGACCCACAGCATGTCGGCGTCGAGCTTGGACGCCTCCTCCCAGCTGATCTGACCCTTGCCCCAGTTGCAGTCGACGGTCTGCGCGTAGTCGCTGAGCTTCATGCCGAGCGAGGTGAGCACGCGGGCCATGTTGTCGTCGTTGGAACACAGGACCCACAGGCCCTCCGCGGACGGGGATACGACGGCGTTGAAGGTCTTGCCCTCGAGTTGCGGGTTCTGCGACTTGACCTGGGCGACAGCGGCTTCCGTCTCGGCGATGGCCTCGTCGGCCTCGGCGGTGCGTCCGACGGCCTCACCGATGCGGCGGGTGCTGTCCTGCCACGAGTCGGAGTTGGCTTCCTCGGTGTAGTGGACGACCGGCGCGATGGCGCTGAGCTTGGCGTAGACGTCCTCGTCCAGCCCGTAGAACGTGGTCGCGACCAGCAGATCGGGATCGAGGGCGGCGATCGCCTCGAAGTTGACCTCGTCGTTGTCGTCGGTCACCGCGATGGCTTCGATGTCGGCCGGGAAGTGTCCCTGCTCCCACGGGTAGCCGGCGGGCACGTCGAGACCCGGATCCGGATACGCGATGGTGTCGACACCGATCGACGCCAGGATGTCGGCGTCGGTCTCGGACAGCGCCAGCACCCGCTCGGGCTGCTGCTCGATGACCGCGTCGCCGAAGGCGCCGTCGATCGTCACCGTGGTCCAGTCCGAGTCACCGCTGCCGGAGGCCGTGTCGTCGGAGTTGCTCGAACATGCCACGGGCAGCGTCACCACTGCGGCGAGCGCCATCAGCCGCGCGGCCAGGCCTCGGGAAGCACTGATCTTCATTCGTCACTCTCAGGGGTCAGGTTAGGTTAGGGTCAGTTAAGGAACGCCTCACAGTAGCAGCAGTGGGCGATCCGTCTCAATCGGTTCATTTGCCGGGTTGAGTCACAAGCCCGACGCGCCGAATCACTCGAGATAGCCCGCGCGACCGGCGAAGAAATCCTTTGCGTCGACCTCGGTTCCGTCGTCCAGACGCAGGCGTTCGAGCACCAGCGCGGGGTTCCCACCGTTCCATGCGTCCGGGCCGCACACGACCGCGATGCCGTTGCCCTCTGGGACCGTGACACGGCCGGGTGTGCCGCCGAAGAGCCGCGGCGAGACCGAGGCCTTCAGGACACGCAGGCGCTCGCCCTTGTAGTAGGTGAACGCGTTCGGGTACGGATCCGCCTGCGCCCGCACCAGGCGCTCGATGGCGTCGGCCGGCCACCGGAAGTCGATGTGGCTGTCGCGCTCGGACCGCTTGTGGAAGTAGGTCGCCTGCGCGGGATCCTGCGCGGTGAAGTCGGTGCGCCCGGATTCGAGCAGATCCAGCGCGTGCAGAAGCACCGGCTCGATGAGATCGACCGTCGCGTGGAACAGATCCGTCGTGGTGTCCTGGGGGCCGACCGCGACGGCCTGCTGCGCGACGATCGGGCCGCCGTCGAGCGAGTCGTCCATCAGGTGCGCGGTGACACCGACGTGGGACTCGCCGTTGATGAGCGCCCAGATGAGCGGCGAGAAACCCGCGTACTTCGGCAGCAGGGAATCGTGCACGTTGAGCGTGCCGAACCGGGGCGCCTGGTAGATCTCCCGCGGCAGCCACGTCCGCCAGTTGTTCGCGATGATCAGATCGGCGTCGGCGTCGCGCACCGCCTGGATCAGCGCGTCGTCGGGGCGCTTGCCCACGAACACCGGGATGCCGTTCTCGCGGGCCAGGTCCTCGACGGAGTCGGACCACATCTGCTCGTACGGATGGTCGCTCGGCGGATGCGTCACCGACAGCACCACCTCGTGCTTGGAGCCGAGCAGCGCCGACAGCGTCCGGTGGCCCCAGGTCTGGTAGCCGAAGGTGATCACTCGCATGGTTTCTCGTTTCTCCTCTGGTTGCGGCCGACGCGTGTCGGCTCGATTCGTTCGGCCCGGGTCGCCGGGCCGGTCGGTCAGTCGTCGGCGAGCGGCAGACCCGTGTGGTCCGCCCACCAGCGCTGCCAGCGGTCCAGGGCCGGACCGGTGTTCAGGTGTTCGTGGTCGATGTCGACGGCGAGCACCTCGACCGGTCCGGCGAAGTACTCCGACCACCGCTCGCATCCGCCGCCGCCCTCTGCGGCGTGTTCGGCGCCGATGACGACGTGCCCGCGGGCACGCACGGGCCCGTGGGTGGGTTCGGTACCCATCAACCGCAGGCAGCGGTCGAACGAGTCCATGAGCGCCGCCGCGTCCCGGTCACCGAGGACCGACAGCGGACCTGCGCCGGCGCGGTTGCGGGCCTGGACCGAGGCGCGGGTCTCCCCCGCGATCTCCTCGAGGCCGGCGAACTCGGCGAAGGCGCGGACCACGTCGGCCTCGCGTTCCTCGTCGGAGCGCACCCGCACGTTCCCCTCCGCGACCGGCGGCGAGTCGAGGATCGTCACGTCGGCGACCTCGAGTCCGCGCGATTCGAGTTCGCGGGCCACCGCGAACGCGATGTGCCCGCCGTACGACCAGCCCATCAGGTGGTACGGGCCGTCCGGCTGGGACTGCACGACGACATCCGCGTAGGCGACGGCGAGTTCGGTCGCGGTCTCGAAATCCCGTCCGTCGCGGGCGTGCGCGGGATCCTGCAGACCGATCACCCGGACGTCGTCCGCCATCCGCGCCGCGAACTCCGCGTACACGGTCGAGTAGCCGGATGCTGCGTGCACCGCGAAGACGGTGTGCCCGCCGTCGCGGCCCGGGGCCAGGACCACCGGGATGCCGTCGCCGCCGCGCACGCCGATCGAGGCACGACCGGCGATCTCGTCGACGAGGCCGGCAATCGTCGGATTCTCGAACACCGAACGCAGCGCCAGCGCGATGCCGAAGTCGTCGTCGATCGCCGCGACCAGCCGGGCCGCGGCGAGCGAATGACCACCGAGTTCGAAGAAGTTGTCGTCCACAGAGATTCGCGTGTCCTCGGGTAGCGCGAGGATCCGGACGATGTGCCGGGCGAGCACGTGCTCCTGATAGGTCTGCGGCAGTCGGCCCGAACCCGCTGCGAGCGGGGCGACCTCGGGCAGTGCAGCGATGTCCGCCTTGCCGTTGACCGTGGTCGGGATCGCGTCCACCACACCGATCGCCGCGGGAACCATGTACTCGGGCAACCGCGCCGACAGGAACGCACGCACCTCGTCGACGAGCGTGTCCGCGCGATCGGGTTCGAGTGCGGTGACGTAGGCCGCGAGGGTGTTCTGCCCGTCCGGACGACGGCGGGCGACGACGACGGCGGTGCGCACACCGGGGCAATCGGTGATCGCGGCGCGGATTTCGTCGAGTTCCACCCGGAACCCGCGGATCTTCACCTGATCGTCACACCGACCCAGATACTCCAACCCACCGAACGCATTCCA
>NZ_JBSFRH010000061.1:0-35250 GCF_053589135.1 Rhodococcus sp. NPDC003382 | reverse complement strand
TTGGTTTGGGGGGCCCCCCCGGGTGGTGCTTTGGTACTTGGTGTCCCCGGCCCCGGGTGGCTTTGGGGCGGTCCCCCCCCCAAAAAACGCCCCACGGCTCAATGGTGGAATTCGCCGCAGTTGACGTCGAGGCACTGCCCGGTGATCGCCGATGCCATCGGCGAGGCCAGGAAGATCACCGCGTCGGCGATCTCCTCGGTGGTGGGCAGGCGACGCAGGTCGCTGGCGGCTGCGGTGTGCTCGTAGATCTGCTCGACGGTGGTGCCGTACTTTCCGGCCTGGTGTTCGAAGTAGCTCCGGAGGATCGGGCCCCAGATGTAGCCGGGAGCAACAGAATTCACGCGGATTCCCTGGGGGCCGAGTTCGGTCGCCAGCGACTGCGACATCGACAGCAACGCCGACTTCGCGATCTTGTAACTGCCGTACCGTTCCTGGGAGTGCCGCACCACCATCGAATTGATGTTCACCACTGCACCTTTCGACTCGGCGAGGGTGGGGGTGAACAACTGGGTCAGGCGCAGCGCGCCGAGCACGGACAGTTCCACGCTGTCCCGGATGTGCTGGAAGTCGGTGCGCGCCAACGGCTTCATCGACGGGACCGAGAAGGCGTTGTTGACCAGCACGTGCACGGCGCCGAATTCCTCGGCGGCCGCGGCGACCAATGCGGCCGCGGACTCGTCGTCGGTGATGTCGGTGGGCACTCCCAAGGCGCGCCGGCCCAGCGCGGTGACCTCCGCGGCGACCTCGTCGAGCCGCTCGCGGGTGCGGGCTGCCAGCACGACGTCGGCTCCGTGTTCGGCGCACCGGACCGCGAGGGTGCGCCCGAGGCCGGGCCCGACGCCGGAGATCACGACCACCCGGTCGTGCAGCAACCCCGCCGGCGCGCTCACGCCTGCATCCGATCGGCGATCGCGGTCTGGCGCGCCGCGATCCGCCGGGACCACGCCTCGGGGGTGATGAGGTTGGACTCGTGGAACGGCAGCGACTCGGCGATCTTGTCGAACGGAACCACCTGCGCCGTCGGACCGTCCGCGGACGTGAGCTCGCGGTCGATGCGCTGCCAGCGGAACTGCAGGATGCCGCGGCTGCGGCCGAGCGTCTCGATCCAGTTGGTGATGCCGGGGTTGCGGTTCGAGATCACGATGCGGACCTTGCCGTCCGGATCCACCTGGGCCTGAGTGTTGTTCAGCGACGTCTGGTGGTGGATGTAGTCCAGCGAGATGTACCAGAGGCTGCCGATCTGGAACCCCAGGTAGGGGGCGTCGGACGCGGGCACGGTGAGGATCATCGCCTCGTCGTCGGCGAGTTCGTAGTGCCCGACGGACGAGTACTGCGTGTCCAGGCCTCCGGGGGTGCGGCGCGGTGCGGTCACGGTGTTGACCGGCAGCTTCAGGTAGAACCACTCGGGGAACTGCAGCCACGTCTTCACCCGCGAGACGAGCGCACGTCCGGCGCGCTCGTATCGTTTGACGGCGTCCTCCTGCGTCGGCTCCGCCGCGGGGGTGCCGAGCGTGTCGACCCGGTCGATGCGGACGGTGCCGCGTCGCTGCGACCAGTCGCTGTACACCTCCCGGATGACGAGCTGCGACGATCCGGGCGCGAGGGTGAAGTAGTTGCGCTCCGGATCGGCGGGGCCGGGGCCGAATCGCACCTCGAACGTGCCGTCGTCCCCGATGCGGATCGCACGGTCGTCGAAGGCGGTGACGTTGCCGGGCACGTCGGCGTCGGTGTAGTTGCCGGCGAGCACCTGGAAGCTCAGGTCGCAGGTCGTGCCGCGGCGGCCGGAGGCCACGTACTCGGCGTCGTCGCGCACGGCCGCACCCCAGTACAGGGTGTCGGGGTTGTCCAGGCCCATCTTGCTGTACGGACCGGTGCCGGTGATGAGGACCGGGTGGGTGCTGCTGTGGGCCCAGGCGGCGTGCACGCACGCGGCGATTCCCCCGGCGAGGTAGCCGTAGCCCTCGGCGAGATCCTGGTCGGTGCGGACGTGCGGAGCGGTGGCGACGAGTTTCTCGGCCTCGGCGATCGCCGCGGCGAGCGGATCGGTGATCACATCGATCTCCCTGTGGTCCAAATATGTACCGCTGCGGTAAAGTCTGATTGGGCCGACGATAGAACGTGTTACAGGAAGTGGTCAATGGTTCGTCTCAGCGATTCCACCGCGCCGAGCGGGGACGCTGCCGGGTCCGCTCGGCGCTCGCCGCCGACCGAACGGGTCGTGCAGGTCCTCGACCACCTCGTCGCGCACCCCGGCGTCCGGTTCGGCCTCTCCGAGCTCGCCCGCGAGCTGGGCCTGAGCAAACCCACCTGCCTCGGCATCCTCACCGCGCTCGCCGACGCGGGCTATCTCATGCGCGACCCGGTCGACAAGACCTACGGGCTCGGCCCCGCCCTGATCGTTGCCGGGCGCGCGGCGCAGCGCGGCTTCGCGGCCGGTCCGGTCGCGCACCGGCATCTCACCCGGCTCAGCGCCCGGTTCGACGTCGCCTGCACCGCCTCCGCCGTCGTCGGCGACCGCATCGCGGTGCTCGACGTGGTGGGACCCCGGGGTGCGACGGCGAGTGCGCGGGTGGGGGAGGTGTACCCGTTCGCGCCGCCCGTCGGCCTGATGTATGTGCTGTGGGACACCGACCAGCGCCTCGAACAATGGCTGCGCCGCGAGCCGACCCTGCCGGTACGGCTCGACCGCCCGCATCTGCAGCGCGTGGTCGACCGGTGCCGGCGCACGGGATACCTCGTCGAATCGCTCACCCGGGGCGGGCGGCGGCTGTACGCGCTGATGGCCGGCGTGGTCGCGCACGACCTGGCGCCGGAACTGCGCGAACTGCTCGGGGAGCTGGTGTCCAGTCCGGGCGAGCGCGTCCTGTTCCCGGAGGAGGCCCCGGCCGGTGAACCGCTCGCGGTGAACCTGATCGCCGCGCCCGCCTACGACCCGGACGGACACCAATCGCTGGTCCTCGCGCTGCACGTCGAGGCCGAGATCGACGCCGCGGAGATCGCGCGGCGCGGCGCGGCGCTCGTCGAGGCGGCCGACGCGATCACCGCGGAGCTCGGCGGGCGACGTCCGGAGCGCTGACCGCCACTCCGGGTCTCCCCAAACCGTTGACCCCGAATTGAAACTCGTTCTATCGTTTCGATAGTCCGACTTCGACCGAATCGGTACATATTTGGACCGACGTCCCGGGTGGGGAGTACCTCGATGACCACGGCGCAGCCGTTTCGACCACCGTCCTACGAGTTGCCGCCCCTCCGCGCGCTCGAAGCCGAATCCGTGCACATCTTCCGGGAGGTCGCGGCGACCTTCGAGCGGCCCGTGCTGCTGTTCTCGGGCGGCAAGGATTCGGCGGTGATGCTCCACCTCGCCGCCAAGGCGTTCTGGCCCGCGCCGCTGCCCTTCCCGGTCCTGCACATCGACACCGGCCACAACTTCGACGAGGTCGTCGAATTCCGCGACCGGGTCGTCGAGCGACTCGGCCTGCGTCTGATCGTCGCGTCCGTCCAGGACGACATCGACGCCGGCCACGCCGTCGAGGACACCGGTCCGCACGGCGGCCGCAACCGGTTGCAGACCGGTACTCTGCTGCGTGCCCTGCGCGAAGGCGGCTTCGACGCGGTCTTCGGGGGCGCCCGCCGCGACGAGGAGAAGGCCCGCGCCAAGGAACGCATCTTCAGCTTCCGCGACCGGTTCGGCCAGTGGGATCCCAAGGCGCAGCGACCCGAACTGTGGCACCTGTACAACGGGCGGCACCGCAAGGGAGAGCACATCCGCGTCTTCCCTCTGTCGAACTGGACCGAACTCGACATCTGGTCGTACCTGCGCGACGAGAACATCGACCTGCCGGCGCTGTACTATGCGCACCGCCGGCCCGTCGTCGAACGCGACGGAATGCTCCTGGCGCACACCAGGTTTCTCGCTCTGCAGCCCGGAGAGCAGCCGCGCGAGGCGCTCGTGCGCTTCCGCACCGTCGGCGACGCCACCTGCACCGGCTGCGTCGAATCCACCGCGGCCACCGCCGAACAGGTGGTCGCCGAGGTCGCCGCCAGCCGCGTCACCGAACGCGGCGCCACCCGCGCCGACGACCGGATCTCCGAGGCGGGCATGGAAGACCGCAAGAAGGAGGGGTACTTCTGATGTCCCGACTGCTGCGCATCGCGACCGCCGGCAGTGTCGACGACGGCAAGTCCACGCTGATCGGCCGGCTGCTGTTCGATTCCAAGGCCGTCTTCGAGGATCAACTCGAGGCCGTGGCCCGTACCAGCCGGGACCGCGGCGCCGAACAGACCGATCTGGCGCTGCTCACCGACGGCCTGCGCGCGGAACGGGAACAGGGCATCACCATCGACGTCGCGTACCGCTACTTCGCGACGCCGCACCGCAGCTTCGTCATCGCCGATACACCGGGACACGAGCAGTACACCCGCAACATGGTCACCGGCGCCTCGACCGCCGACCTCGCGCTGATCCTGGTCGACGCCCGCAAGGGCATCCTCGAACAGACTCGGCGGCATGCCTTCCTGGCGAGTCTGCTCGGGGTGCCGCACCTGGTGCTGTGTGTGAACAAGATGGATCTGGTGGACTGGTCGCAGGACCGGTTCGAGGAAATCTGCGACGAATTCCGGCTCTTCGCAGCCAAATTGGAGATCCACGACCTGTACTTCGTGCCGATCTCGGCGCTGCAGGGCGACAACGTCGTCAGCCGCACCGCGAACATGCCGTGGTACGAAGGGACTTCGCTGCTGCATCACCTCGAACAGGTGCACATCGGGTCCGACCACAACCTCATCGACGCGCGCCTGCCGGTGCAGTACGTCATCCGCCGCGGTGGCGAATTCCGCCGCTACGCGGGCACCGGCGAATTCCGCCGCTACGCGGGCACCGGCGAATTCCGCGGCTACGCGGGCACCGTCGCCAGCGGCGTGTTCAAGCCCGGCGACGAAGTGGTCGCGCTGCCGTCCGGGTTCGGTACCCGCGTCGAGCGCATCTGGGGTCCCGGCGGAGAACCGCTCGAGCATGCGTTCGCCGACGTCGCCGTGTGCGTCGAACTCGCGGACGAACTCGACCTCGGCCGTGGGGACATGCTGTGCCGGCCGAACAACCGGCCGCTGGTCGGCACCGACATCGATGCCATGGTCTGCTGGCTCACCGAACGCTCGAGCCTCGATCCGGACACCCGCTACACCCTGCTGCACACCACGAAGGCGGTCCATGCCCGGCCTGTGCGGCTCGACTACCGGCTCGACGTCAACACGCTGCACCGCGACGAGACCGCAACCACGCTGAGCCTCAACGAGATCGGGCGCGTACAGCTGCGCACTCAGCAGCCGCTGCTGTTCGATCCGTACCGGCGCAACCGCACCACCGGCAGCTTCGTCCTCGTCGACGAGGCCACCGGCAACACCGTCGCCGCCGGCATGATCACCGGACCCACTCTCGCCGAGACGGGCGCCGTGTGGCACCCCGCCGAGGTCGTCCGCGCCGACCGCGCCACCACGGGCAGGACGGTGTGGCTGACCGGGCTGTCCGCATCCGGAAAGTCCACGGTCGCAGCGGAACTCGAACGAAAGCTGCTCGCGGCGGGAATTCCCGCCTATCGCCTGGACGGCGACAATCTGCGCCACGGACTCAACTCCGACCTCGGATTCGGACCCGAGGACCGCGCCGAGAACGTGCGCCGCGTCGGGGCCGTCGCCCAGTTGATGGCCGACGCCGGCCTCGTCGCGATCTGCTCGCTGATCAGCCCCTACCGAGCCGACCGCGACCGGATCCGGCAGCAGCACGCCGACGCCGGCATCCCGTTCGTCGAGGTGTTCGTCGACACCCCGCTCGCCGACTGCGAGGCCCGCGACCCCAAGGGCATGTACGCCCGGGCCCGGGCCGGGGAGATCACCGGCTTCACCGGCGTCGACGATCCGTACGAACCGCCACAGAACCCCGACCTGGTGCTCCGCCCCTCCGACGGCGATCCGGTCGCGCAGGCCGCCCGGATCATGGAAGTGTTGATGCCATGACAGACGATGCTGCTCTCGCCGCCGAGATCGCCACGGCGGCAGGAGAACTGTTGCTGACCGTTCGAGCCGCCGAGGCCGACGCCCTGAGCGGGCGCGAACTCGGCCGCCGCGGTGACCACGACGCGAACGTGCTCATCCTCGAAATGCTGGCCGAGCACCGTCCCGGCGACGCCGTGCTGTCCGAGGAATCCGCGGACGATCCGGCGCGCGTCGACGCCGAGCGGGTGTGGATCATCGACCCGCTCGACGGGTCGAAGGAATACGGGATGCTCGGCCACACCGACTGGGCCGTGCACGTCGCGTTGTGGGAGGCCGGTCGCGGCCTGACCGCCGGGGCGGTCGCCCAGCCGGGCCTCGGCGCCGTGTACAGCACCGACGAGGCGCCCGTCGTCGAACGGCGTCCGCTCGGCGAGGGACGTCCCCGCATCGTGGTCAGCGGTAGCCGCCCGCCGGAGTTCGCCGGTGCGGTGGCCCGCGCCGTCGGTGCCGACGTCGTGCGCATGGGTTCGGCGGGCGCGAAGGCGATGGCGGTGCTCCGCGGCGAGGTCGACGCCTATGTTCACGCCGGTGGCCAGTGGGAGTGGGACTCGGCGGCCCCCGTTGCCGTCGCGCAGGCGGCCGGATTGTTCTGCGCGCGGATCGACGGCTCGGAACTCGAATACAACCGCCCCCACCCCTATCTGCCGGATCTGGTGATCTGCCGGCCGGACTGGGCGCCGACGCTCATGGCGGCCGTCGCCGAGCACGCGACCGCGCCGACCGACAGCCCCCGGGTCGCGATGGCTCGGGCCTACATCCGGTCGCTGATCAGCCACGATGCGTCCCACGTCCGCCTGGCCGCCGATGCCTGGCGCGTGGAGAACGGGCAGCGAACCGGCGACACCGGGGCCGAGATCCGGTACCGGCTCGAGCACGGCCCGGAGTACCGGCCGCTCCGCCGGGTGCGGAATCTGACGTTCCACGAGTGGGGCAACAACGTCGTTGCGCGCTTCCTGCTCGAGATAGATACCGGCAGTGGTGCCGATATGACGGTGTCGATCACCGAGCACTTCGACATCCCGGCGGGGGAGATCCGTTCGATTCTCGCGATCATCGAGCCCCTGTCCGAAGAATAGTTGAACCTTTTGCGCTAGCTTCGAAGACAGAAGATGCAGTAGTGCAGATTTCGGAGGCGCAAATATGGAACAGTTCAACGAGGCCCGGGACATCGGGGACGGCATCCACGCGATCCCCGTTCCCGTCGCGGACCTGCCGGTCGGCGACACCCAGGTCTACGCAGTCGAGTCCCAACGCGGCGTGATCCTCGTGGACGTGGGGTGGAACAACGACACCTCCTGGAATGCGCTGCAGGCCGGGCTCGCATCGGCCGGACTGTCGGTGACCGACGTCGAAGGGGTGGTCGTCACACACTTCCATCCCGACCACGTCGGCCTCACCGGCCGCATCCGCGAAGCGTCCGGATGCTGGGTCGGCATGCACGAAGCGGACTTCGAACAGCTCGGACACATGATGGCCGGCCACGACTGGACGAACCGGGAACTCGACCAGTGGGTCAAGGCCGGGGCGCCCGCCGAGTACATCGAGGAATTCCTCGCCGCCGGCCGTGATCGCGACGGCGTCCCGGACGAGAAACCGGACCGGGTGTTGAAGACCGACGAGATCATCCCGCTCGCCGGACGCACCCTGCGGACCGTGTTCACCCCCGGCCACACCCCGGGCCACGCGTGCTTCTTCATCGAGGAACACGGCATCCTCTTCAGCGGCGACCACGTGCTCGCCAAGACCACCCCGCACGTCGGCGAATTCGACTTCCCCGTGGCCGAACGCGACGCGCTGGGGGAGTTCCTCGACTCGCTGCGCGCCGTCGCGACTCTGCCCGCCCGCCGCACCCTGCCCGCGCACCGGCAGCCCATCGACGACCTCGCAGCCCGGACGGAGGCGCTCGTCGAACACCACGAACGTCGCCTCGACGATCTCTACGAGTCGTTCGGGGACGAGGAGCTGACGCTGTGGCAGGCCACCGAACGCATGACGTGGTACCGGCCGTGGGACGAGACACCGCCGCGCGGCAAGCAGATGGCCATGTCCGAAGGCTCGGCGCACATCCGCCACCTCATCGAGCGGGGGCGCGCCCGCCGCGTCCCCGGAACCGATCCGGCGCGGTTCGTCCGCGTGTGACACTCGATCGGACTGCAACGGAGAGGCAGGCGATGACGCCCGACCAGCTCGTCACCGAATTCTGCGCCGCCTGGGCGGAACCGGATCCGGCCGCGCTCGCTGCGTACTTCACCGACGACGCCGTGTACCACAACATTCCGCTGGAGGAGGTCCACGGCCGTGCCGCCATCGAGGAGTACTTCGCCGGGATGGTCGCGACGTTCGGCGGTATCGACTTCCGCATCCATCGCCAGCTCGCGAGCGACAACCTCGTCCTCAACGAGCGCACCGACGTGCTGACCGTCAACGGGCGCACGGTCGAGGTCCCCGTCATGGGCTCGTTCGAGGTGGCCGACGGGAAGATCGCCGCGTGGCGGGACTACTTCGACATGGGCCCGCTCGCGGCGACCACAGGATAGGGACCGGCGACCAGCCCGAAAATTACGAAAAGCAGTAGGCCCCGCTTCGAATTCGAAGCGGGGCCTACTGCTCGTGGTGCCCTCGGCAGGATTCGAACCTGCGACTTCTTGCTCCGGAGGCAAGCGCTCTATCCCCTGAGCTACGAGGGCAATCCGGGCCCACCGGCTGACCGGCGGTGCGGAGTTAGCCTAGCGCATTGTTGCCCATACGCCACATCGCCTGGTCAGCGCGGGTTTTTCGGCCCGGATCGGGGGTCAGTTCATCGGCAGGGGCTGTGCGCCGCGCTCGGCGAGCATCGCCGTCATCAACTCCGACTCGCCGGTCTGCGTATCGACCATCGTCTGCGCCAGCGTCCGCACCGCGGCGACCTCGCCGTGCTCGGCGCCGTACTCCATCATCGGCAACCCGCCCTGGTGGTGCCGCAGCATCAACTGCAGGAACAGCACGTCGAGTTCCGGACCCGACGCGGCCCGCAGCGCCGCCAGTTCCTGCGAGGTCGCCATGCCCGGCATCGGGACCGCCGCGGCGGACGAACCGTGACCCGCGGCGTGACCGTCGTGCATGGTCTCGCTGTCGTCGCTCATCCACGTCATGTACTCACCGGTGGGCAACGGCGCCTGATTCCACAGCGTCAGCCAGCCCTGCATCTGCCCGACCTGGTTCTGCTGGGTCGTGAGGATGTCGTACGCCAGGTTCTGCACCCGCTGATCCGTCGAACGGGTCAGCGCGATCGACGCCATCTCGATCGCCTGGTTGTGGTGCACGCTCATGTCCTGGGAGAAACCGACGGCCACGGAATCGGCCGCCGGAACCTCCTGCGCATCCCCGCGCGGGATCAGGAAACCGACCAGGAAACCGATCGCGAGCGCAGCAATGATCCCGAGTGCCACGAGGATTCGGCGCTGTCCCGAACCCTGCGAGAAACCGTCGCTCATGGTCAGCTACCCGCCGGAGCCTGCATGTCCGTCTGGACCTCGGCGGAGTCGACCGTTCCGCCGGTCATCGGCACGGCGTCCGGGCCGGGAGCCGACGGATCGAACGGCGGCGGGTTCGCCGGATCGTACGAGCCGGGGATCGTCGCGCAGCTCGCACCGACCTCCGGGTAGGTGTACCGGTTCTGACGCAGCGAGGCGATGAACTGGTCGATCCGCTCGTCGTCGGCGGAATCCACCGTGAGCTGGTGGCCCCACGACTGCAGCGAGATCGGCGAAGCCTGGCCCGGATACGGCGACATCATGGTGTAGGACTTGCCGTCGACCTTCGCGCTGAGCGTCTCGACCCCCGCGGCGTCGACCAGGTCCGGGTTGTACGTGATCCACACCGCACCGTGCTCGAGCGAATGCACCGCGTTCTCCGTACGGATCGCCTCCGGGTAGACGACGCCCGTGCACGTGGCCCAGATCGAGTCGTGCGGACCGCCGAACGGCGGGGTGTGGTCGTAGGCGACCCGCTGGGTGGAATCGATGTGCTGCCCGGCGGGATAGTCGACCGTGACGATGCCCTCGAGCGCGGTCGACGGATCCTGATTCGACTCGGACGGCGTCCACGCAGCCAGCTTCTGCTGATCCTGGTACTTCGGGACGATGCTGACGGCGATCACGGCGATCAGCGCGACGACCGCGACGACGCCACCGATCACCATCCACGGGATCTGACGCTGCTTGGGAAGTCCGCGGCCCCCGCCGCTCTTCTTCGCGGCGGCCGAAATGGCCTTCGCGGACTTGGCGCCGGACTTCTTGCCGGAACCACCGTTAACCGAACCGCTGGGCATCGCTGGTAGCTCTTTCGATCGGATGGACAACATCGGATGGACAACGAGACCGCGGCCCCGGGCCGCGTGCCCCCACAACTGTACGGGCGCGCTCCTGTGGGGCACCGTCGGTGCTCGCAGGGGCCAGCCAATAGGATGAACTCCTGTGACTCCTGCCGACCTTGCCGAATTGCTCCACGGAACCGCTGCGAGGGTGCTCGCCGAGCGTGACCTCGACGTGTCCGTCCTGCCCGAGACCCTCACCGTCGAGCGGCCCCGGAACCCGGAGCACGGCGACTATGCGACCAACGTGGCGATGCAGGTCGCGAAGAAGGCCGGTGTGAACCCGCGCGAGCTCGCAACCTGGCTCGCCGAAGCGCTCACCGCCGCCGACGGCATCGAATCGGCCGAGGTCGCGGGACCGGGCTTCCTCAACATCCGCCTCGCGGCCGACGCGCAGGGCGCGATCGTCGCGAAGGTGCTCACCGAGCTCTCGGCGTACGGCAACTCCGACGCGCTCGCCGGCCGCAAGATCAACCTCGAGTTCGTGTCCGCGAACCCGACCGGCCCGATCCACCTCGGTGGCACCCGCTGGGCCGCGGTCGGCGACGCGCTCGGCCGGATCCTGTCGACGCAGGGCGCCGAGGTCACCCGCGAGTACTACTTCAACGACCACGGCGCGCAGATCGACCGCTTCACGCGGTCGCTGATCGCCGCGGCCGAGGGCGAACCGGCCCCCGAGGACGGCTATGCCGGCGACTACATCGTCGACATCGCCGCCGAGGTGCAGAAGCGGGCGCCCGGCGCGCTCGACCTGCCCGAGGCCGAGCGGCACGAGACGTTCCGGTCCATCGGCGTCGACCTGATGTTCGCGCACATCAAGCGCACGCTGCACGAGTTCGGCGTCGACTTCGACGTGTACTTCCACGAGAACTCGCTGTTCGAATCCGGCGCGGTCGACAAGGCCGTCGAGACGCTCAAGGGCTCCGGCAACCTGTACAACGCCGACGGCGCGTGGTGGCTCAAGAGCACCGACTTCGGCGACGACAAGGACCGCGTCGTCATCAAGTCCGACGGCAACGCCGCCTACATCGCCGGCGACATCGCCTACTTCCAGGACAAGCGCTCGCGCGGCTTCGACCTGTGCATCTACATGCTCGGCGCCGACCACCACGGCTACATCGGCCGGCTCAAGGCCGCCGCGGCCGCATTCGGCGACGACCCCGACACCGTCGAGGTCATGATCGGCCAGATGGTCAACCTCGTGCGCGACGGCCAGGCTGTGAAGATGAGCAAGCGTGCCGGCACCGTCATCACCCTCGACGACCTCGTCGAGGCGATCGGTGTCGACGCCGCCCGCTACGCGCTCGTGCGCTCGTCGGTCGACCAGAGCATCGACATCGACCTCGAGCTGTGGGCGTCGGCCGGCAACGAGAACCCGGTCTACTACGTGCAGTACGCGCACGCCCGCCTCTCGTCGATCGCGCGCAACGCCGCCGACCTCGGTCTCAGCGCCGAGGGCGCGAACCTCGCGCTGCTCACCCACGACCGCGAGGGCGACCTGATCCGCACCATCGGCGAGTACCCGCGCGTCGTCGCGAAGGCCGCGGAACTGCGCGAACCGCACCGGGTCGCGCGCTACCTCGAAGAACTCGCCGGCGCCTACCACCGGTTCTACGACGCGTGCCGCATCCTCCCGCAGGGCGACGAGGAGCCCGGAGACCTGCACACCGCGCGGCTCGCGCTGTGCGCGGCGGCCCGTCAGGTTCTCGCCAACGGCCTCGGCCTGCTCGGCGTCAGCGCTCCGGAGCGGATGTGAACGCGCACCCCGCCGGTCCGCGGCACGCGGAGATCCCGCACGCACCGGGCCTGCCCGAACGGCCCACCACCCACGAGGAACTGAACGCGCTGCACCGGCAGGTGTGGCCGCGCGGCACGAGCCGCGGCGACGACGGCGCCGTCCGCATCGCCGGGGTTCCCGTCACCGAACTCGCCGAGAAGTACGGCACCCCGCTGTTCGTGATCGACGAGGACGACTTCCGGTCCCGGTGCCGCGACATCGCCGCGGCGTTCGGGCCCGACACCAAGGTGCACTACGCCTCCAAGGCGTTCCTGTGCACCGAGGTCGCCCGCTGGGTGCAGCAGGAGGGCCTGTGCCTCGACGTCGCCTCCGGCGGTGAACTCGCGGTCGCACTGCACGCCGGGTTCCCCGCAGAGAAGATCGCGATGCACGGCAACAACAAGTCCGTCGCCGAACTGCGCACCGCGGTCGCGGCCGGCGTCGGGCACATCGTGCTCGACTCGATGGCCGAGATCGACCGGCTCGACGCGATCGCCGGGGAAGCCGGGGTCGTGCAGGACGTGCTGATCCGGGTCACCGTCGGTGTCGAGGCGCACACCCACGAGTTCATCTCCACCGCGCACGAGGACCAGAAGTTCGGTCTCTCGCTCGCCGGAGGGGTTGCGATGTCCGCGGTGCGCCGGGTCTTCGAGACCGCCAACCTCCGGCTGGTCGGCCTGCACAGCCACATCGGCTCGCAGATCTTCGACGTCGACGGCTTCGAACTGGCCGCACACCGCGTGATCGGCCTGCTCCGCGACATCGTCGCCGAGTTCGGTGTGGACAAGACGTCCCAGCTGAACATCGTCGACCTCGGCGGTGGACTCGGCATCTCGTACGTGCCGAGCGACGATCCGCCGCCGGTCGAGGAACTCGCCGCGAAGCTCCTCGACATCGTGCGCACCGAATCCGCGCTGGCGGGACTGCCCACCCCGACCCTCGCGGTCGAGCCGGGCCGCGCCATCGCCGGACCGGGCACGATCACCCTCTACGAGGTCGGCACGATCAAGGACGTCGCGGTCGCCGCGGGTCACAGCCGCCGCTACATCAGCGTCGACGGCGGCATGAGCGACAACATCCGCACCTCCCTGTACCAGGCGGAGTACGAGGCCCGGTTGGTCTCCCGCGTCAGCGACGCGGATCCGGTCGTCTCGCGAGTCGTCGGCAAGCACTGTGAGAGCGGTGACATCGTGATCCGCGACACCTGGATGCCCGAGGACGTCCAAGCCGGGGATTTGCTGGCCGTCGCCGCGACCGGTGCATACTGCTATTCGATGTCCAGCAGGTACAACCTGCTGGCCCGTCCCGCCGTCGTGGCGGTCAAGGACGGCGTTTCCCGCGTCATCCTGCGTCGGGAAACCGTGGAAGATCTGCTCAGCTTGGAGGTTACGGAGTGACGACCGAAACGGGGACCAGTCAGGCGCCGCGTCCCGTCGGCGTGGCGGTGCTCGGCCACGGCACCGTGGGCGCCGAGGTCGTCCGCATCATCCGGGACGACGCAGCCGATCTCGAGGCACGCATCGGTGCGCCGCTGGAGCTGCGCGGTGTCGCCGTGCGCACCGTCTCCGAGGACCGCGGCATCCCGGTCGAGCTGCTGACCACCGACGCGGAGGGACTGATCGCGCGCGACGACGTCGACATCGTCGTCGAGGTCATCGGCGGCATCGACCTGCCCCGCAAGCTCGTACGGACCGCGCTCGACGCCGGCAAGTCCGTGGTCACGGCGAACAAGGCGCTGCTCGCCGAGTACACCGGTGAACTCGCGGAGGCCGCCGAGGCCAAGCACGTCGACCTGTACTTCGAGGCCGCCGTCGCCGGTGCGATCCCGGTGATCCGCCCGCTGACCCAGTCCCTGGCCGGCGACCGCGTCAACCGCGTCATCGGCATCGTCAACGGCACCACCAACTACATCCTGTCGGCGATGGACGAGACCGGAGCCGACTACGCCGAGGCGCTCGCCGAGGCGGGCCGGCTCGGTTACGCCGAGGCCGATCCGACCGCGGACGTCGAGGGCTTCGACGCCGCCTCCAAGGCCGCGATCCTCGCGTCCATCGCCTTCCACACCCGCGTCACCGCCGCCGACGTGTACCGCGAGGGCATCTCGAAGATCACTGCCGCCGACCTGACGTCCGCTCGCGCGCTGAACTGCACCGTCAAGCTCCTCGCGATCTGCGAGCGCATCACCACCGAGGACGGCAAGGACAAGGTTTCGGCGCGGGTCTACCCCGCGCTGGTGCCGCGGGAGCATCCCCTCGCGAGCGTGTCCGGCGCGTTCAACGCCGTCGTCGTCGAGGCGGAGGCGTCGGGCCGCCTGATGTTCTACGGCCAGGGTGCCGGCGGCGCTCCCACCGCGTCCGCGGTGATGGGCGACCTGGTGATGGCCGCGCGCAACCGCGTGCAGGGCGGTCGCGGTCCCCGCGAATCGAAGTACGCCGATCTCGAGATCGCGCCGATGAGCGAGATCATGACCCGCTACTACGTGAACCTGCAGGTCGCGGACCGGGCAGGTGTGCTCTCCGCCGTGGCCGCCGAGTTCGCCAAGCGCGGGGTCAGCATTTCCGCCGTGCGCCAGGAAGGCGCCGGAAACGGTGCGCGCCTGGTGGTGCTCACGCACCGCGCCACCGACGAAGCGTTGTCGAGTACCGTCGCAGCACTCGATGAACTCGAATCCGTAACTGCTGTGACCAGTGTCCTGAGACTGGAGGGATCCGCCGAATGAGCGCGGCCGAGAAGAACATCACCCCCGTGCACACCCCGTGGCCCGGCCTGATCGAGGCGTACCGTTCTCGACTGCCGATCGGTGAGGGCTGGAAGACGGTGACGCTGCGCGAGGGTGGTACGCCGCTGCTCCCGGCACCTCGCCTGTCCGAGATCACCGGCTGCGAGGTCCACGTCAAGGTCGAGGGGCTCAACCCCACCGGTTCCTTCAAGGACCGCGGCATGACGATGGCCGTCACCGAGGCGCTGGCGACCGGCAAGCAGGCGGTGCTGTGCGCCTCCACCGGCAACACCTCTGCGTCGGCTGCCGCGTACGCGTCCCGCGCGGGCATCGGCTGCGCGGTGCTCGTGCCGCAGGGCAAGATCGCCATGGGCAAGCTCGCCCAGGCCGTCATGCACGGCGCCCGGATCGTCCAGGTCGAGGGCAACTTCGACGACTGCCTCGAGCTGGCCCGCAAGACGACCGCCGAGTTCCCGACGATCGGCCTGGTCAACTCCGTCAACCCGGTCCGTATCGAGGGACAGAAGACCGCCGCGTTCGAGATCGTCGACGCGCTCGGCGACGCTCCCGACGTGCACGTGCTCCCGGTGGGCAACGCGGGCAACATCACCGCGTACTGGAAGGGCTACTCCGAGTACTTCGCCGACGGCGTGAGCACCCGCCGTCCCCGCATGCTCGGTGTGCAGGCCGCCGGTGCGGCCCCGCTCGTGCTCGGCCACCCGGTCAAGGATCCCGAGACCATCGCCACCGCGATCCGGATCGGCGCTCCCGCGTCGTGGAACGGTGCGGTCGCCGCGAAGGAGGAGTCGGACGGCGCGTTCCGTGCCGCCACCGACGAGGAGATCCTCGAGGCGTACCACCTGCTCGCGAAGTCCGAGTCGATCTTCGTCGAGCCGGCGTCGGCGGCGTCGATCGCGGGTCTGCTCGCCGCGAGCAAGGAGGGCTGGCTGCCGCGCGGCCTCCGGGTTGTGTGCACCGTCACCGGCAACGGCCTCAAGGACCCGGACACCGCCCTGCGCGATGTTCCCGTGGTGCAGCCGATCCCGGTCGACCCCGTCGCTGTGGCCTCGGCGCTCGAACTGGCCTAGTCCTCGAGCAGACGCAGTGACCGCCTCGCCCTCCTCTGTTGGGAATCACGACATGACGCAGACTCTGCCGGTAGGGATCTCGGTGACGGCCCGGGTTCCCGCGTCGAGTGCGAATCTGGGGCCCGGATTCGACTCGCTCGGTCTCGCTCTCGGGTTGTACGACGAGATCACCGTCACCACAACCGGATCCGGTCTCGACGTCCGCGTCGAAGGGGAGGGCGCCGAGGAGGTGCCGTGGGGCCCCACCCACCTGGTGGTGCGTGCGGTGGAACGTGGCCTCGAAGCCGCGGGTGTGTGGGCCGACGGCCTGGAGATCGTGTGCCGCAACGTCATTCCCCATTCGCGGGGTCTGGGGTCCTCGGCATCCGCCGTCGTCGGCGGGCTCGCCGCGGCGAACGGCCTGGTGCGCAAGGTCGCGCCGGAGCGGGCACTGGACGACGCGCAGCTCGTGCAGCTCTCCTCCGAGTTCGAGGGGCACCCGGACAACGCGTCGGCGAGCGTCCTCGGCGGTGCCGTCGTATCGTGGAGCGAAGCCGGTGTCGACGCCGAGCAGCGTGTCTACCGGGCCGTGAAGCTGGCCGTGGACCCGGCGATCAAGGTCGTCGTGCTGGTCCCGTCGGTCCGCTCGTCGACCGCGCACACCCGCGGACTGCTGCCCGATCTCGTGCCGCATCGCGACGCGTCGTTCAACGTCAGCCGCGCCGCACTGGCGGTGGTCGCGCTGACCCAGCGTCCCGACCTGCTGATGCCCGCGACCGAGGACATGCTGCACCAGGGGCAGCGGGCTCCGGCGCTGCCGCTCACCACCAAGTGGATCGCGCGGCTCCGCGAGGCGGGAATCGCCGCCACGGTGTCCGGAGCCGGACCCACCGTGCTGGCGCTGACGACCGAGCCGTTCCCCGCCGAACTGCGCGCTGCGGCGGAAGCGGACGACCTGACGGTCCTCGAACTCGAGGTCGCCGGCGGGGTCGAGGTGATCTGAGCCTCCTTGCGGGGCCGGGAACACGCCGGGGCGGGATCGCGTTCTTGCTCAACGTACAGTTCGTCGCTATCCTGTGCTTTGTCCGCACGTCGTGCGTTTCAGCCGTCGGCTCTTCAGGATATTGTCTCCAGCTCCATCGGAGCGCCAGATCCTGACCGACCCTCACATGTCCTCGTTCCAGGGGTCAAGGGACTGTAACTGCCGGGGGATGGCGTGATAGCGGACGTGCCGACCGTTCGATCCTGTGAACAGTTAGGCAAATCCCGGATCGGTGCACGAGCTGATCTGTGGGAACGAACCCTCGACTCTGCGTGGCGCGAGTGAGGGAAGGAAAGGATCTCCGTGACCGATACGGATCTGATCGCTACGCCTGTTCTCGACGTCCCGGGGTCATCCGCGGGGGAGCAGGCGGACGATTCTTCGCAGACCTCTTCGCCGCGCGCCGCTGGGCGTCGCGGCGCCGGCCTCTCGGGCATGGTGCTCGCCGAGCTGCGGGCCCTCGCGGCCGAACTCGGCATCAAGGGCACCTCCGGGATGCGTAAAGGCGACCTGATCGCCGCGATCAAGGAACGCCAGGGCGGGGGCGTGTCGAGCGCTCCGGCCGCAGACAAGGCGGCGGTGTCCGAGGAGCCCGCCGAGACCACACGACCGGCGCGGACGCGCCGGACGCGTACGGCCGCACCGGAAAGCGCCGACAGCCAGCCGAAGGCCGAAGCTGCCGAGCAGCCGAAGGCCGAGGCTGCCGAGCAGCCGAAGACCCAGGTCGAGGCCGGCGAGCGTCCGCAGGGTGACGGCGAGGTCGAAGCCCCCCGCCGCGGTCGTCAGCGTCGCGGTCGCCGTGGTGCCGAGCAGGCCACCGAACAGGGTGAGCAGGATCGGAAGACCGAGGCTCCGGCCCCGGAGCAGGCCCCCGAGCAGGGTGGACGCGGCGAGGACAAGGGCGAGGGCGACGGCCGCCAGCGGCCTCAGCGCGACCAGGGCGACCGTGCCCAGCGCGAGGATCGCGGCCAGGGCCCGCGCCAGGACCGCGACAACCGCGGTGGCGAGGACGAGGAAGGCGGCCGCGGCCGCCGGGGTCGTCGCTTCCGTGAGCGCCGTCGTGGGCGTGACCGCGGTGAGGCGACCGGCACCGATTCCCGCGAGCCCGAGATCCGCGAGGACGACGTCCTGCAGCCCGTCGCAGGCATCCTCGACGTCCTCGACAACTACGCGTTCGTGCGGACCTCCGGCTACCTGGCCGGCCCCAACGACGTGTACGTGTCGATGAACATGGTGCGCAAGAACGGCCTGCGCCGCGGTGACGCGATCACCGGTGCCGTCCGGGTCCCGCGCGAGGGCGAGCAGAGCAACCAGCGGCAGAAGTTCAACCCGTTGGTGCGTCTGGACTCGGTCAACGGCGGTGAGGTCGAGGCGGCGAAGCGTCGCCCCGAGTTCAACAAGCTCACCCCGCTGTACCCGAACCAGCGGCTGCGTCTCGAGACCACGCCGAATGTGCTCACCACCCGCGTGATCGACCTGATCATGCCGATCGGCAAGGGCCAGCGTGCACTCATCGTCTCGCCGCCGAAGGCCGGTAAGACCACGGTGCTGCAGGACATCGCGAACGCGATCTCGACGAACAACCCCGAGTGCTACCTCATGGTCGTTCTCGTCGACGAGCGTCCCGAAGAGGTCACCGACATGCAGCGTTCGGTGAAGGGCGAGGTCATCGCCTCGACGTTCGACCGTCCGCCCTCAGACCACACCTCGGTCGCCGAGCTCGCCATCGAGCGGGCGAAGCGCCTGGTCGAGCAGGGCCGGGACGTCGTGGTGCTGCTCGACTCGATCACCCGACTCGGGCGCGCGTACAACAACAGCTCGCCGGCATCGGGACGCATCCTGTCCGGTGGTGTCGACTCGACCGCGCTGTACCCGCCGAAGCGGTTCCTCGGTGCTGCCCGCAACATCGAGAACGGCGGTTCGCTCACCATCATCGCGACCGCGATGGTGGAAACCGGTTCGACCGGCGACACCGTGATCTTCGAAGAGTTCAAGGGCACCGGCAACGCCGAGCTCAAGCTCGACCGCAAGATCGCCGAGCGCCGCGTGTTCCCGGCGGTGGACGTCAATCCGTCGGGTACCCGCAAGGACGAGCTGCTCATGAGCCCCGACGAGTTCGCGGTGGTGCACAAGCTGCGCCGCGTGCTCTCCGGACTCGATTCGCACCAGGCGATCGATCTGCTCATCGACCGGCTCAAGAAGTCCAAGAGCAACGTCGAGTTCCTCCTGCAGGTCGCCAAGACCGCGCCCGGGGCGCTCGAGGACTAGAAGCGCGGCCCGGGGAATTTTTTCCCCGGGCAGGCGTTTGGCATAATCGAACAGCTGAGTCCGGTCCCGGTTCACGTCTTCGAACGGCGAAGGCGACCCGGCGGCCATCGAAAGGGACACCATGAAGGCAGGAATCCACCCGAACTACGTGGCGACGACCGTCGTCTGCGGTTGCGGGAACACGTTCGAGACGCGCAGCACCGCCGAGTCCGGCCGGATCACGGTCGAAGTTTGCTCGCAGTGCCACCCGTTCTACACGGGCAAGCAGAAGATCCTCGACACGGGCGGACGCGTTGCCCGCTTCGAGGCTCGCTACGGCAAGCGCGCCCCGAAGAAGGCCGCTGCCGACAGCTAGCAGCCCTGCCGACGCCCGGTTCTGTCATCGTCACAGACCGGGCGTCGGTGTTTTCACAGGCTTTTCCCGTTCGCGTGCACCGATACGCGAACAGCACGACAGACAGAGTGGAGCGAACCCATGGCGGGGCAGACCAAGCCGTCGGCCGTCGACGACATCCTGGCCGAACACGCGGGTCTGGAACAGCAGTTGTCCGATCCGGCACTGCACAACGACCCGGCGGCGGCGCGTCGCGTCGGCAAGCGTTTTGCCGAGCTCGCCCCGGTCATGGCGACCTACACGAAGCTGAAGACCGCCCGCGAGGATCTCGAGGCGGCCCGTGAGCTGGCGTCGGACGATTCCGCGTTCGCCGCGGAGGTCCCCGGTCTCGAAGAGACCGTCGCCGAACTCGAGAAGACGCTCACCGACCTGCTCGCTCCGCGCGACCCGCACGACGGCGACGACGTCGTCCTCGAGGTGAAGTCGGGGGAGGGCGGCGAGGAATCCGCCCTGTTCGCGGCGGATCTGGCCCGCATGTACACCCGGTACGCCGAGCGTGCCGGCTGGCGTGTCGAGGTCCTCGGCGCCACCTACTCCGATCTCGGTGGCTACAAGGACGCGACGCTGTCGATCAAGTCGAAGACCGACGTGCGCGACGGCGTGTGGTCACGCCTGAAGTTCGAAGGTGGCGTGCACCGCGTGCAGCGTGTGCCGGTCACCGAATCGCAGGGCCGGGTCCACACGTCCGCCGCAGGCGTGTTCATCTACCCCGAGCCGGACGAGGTCGAGGAAGTGCAGATCGACGAGAACGATCTGCGTATCGACGTGTATCGCTCGTCGGGCAAGGGCGGCCAGGGTGTCAACACCACCGACTCGGCCGTGCGCATCACCCACCTGCCCACCGGAATCGTCGTGACCTGCCAGAACGAGCGCTCGCAGCTGCAGAACAAGGCTCGCGCCATGCAGGTTCTCGCGGCCCGCCTGCAGGCCGCCGCCGAAGAGGCCGCCGAGGCCGAGGCGTCCGCGGACCGCGCCAGCCAGGTCCGTACCGTCGACCGGTCCGAGCGCATCCGCACCTACAACTTCCCCGAGAACCGCATCACCGATCACCGGATCGGGTTCAAGGCGCACAACCTCGACGCCGTGCTCGACGGCGACCTCGACGCTCTGCTGGACGCGCTGGGGCAGGCCGACCGCGAAGCCCGGCTCGCCGCGGAATAACGGTCGAAGCCGGGCCCGGATCGTCGTCTGCGGTGAGGCCGGATCGGCCACGGCCTATTCGGTTGCGGGACGAGGCGTGGCAGGAATGTCGCTGAGGTCGAAGCCCGGAAGCAGGAAGCAGGACTCGCCGTCGGCGTTCTCGTGGGTGCCCCACACGGCGCTCACCACGAGGCCTTCTCCCGTCTCGACGACGACGGCGGGTTCCTCGTCGTCCACCGGACCCGGGAACGCGCCTGTGCCCTGCTGCAGCGTCGACAAGTTGAGCCAGGCGACCTGGCCACCGCCGCTGCCGTCCTGCTCGATCTCGTACTCGATCTCGTCGGTCGCGACATCCTCTTCGTCGACGACCGTCTCGGTGTCCACCGGCCCGATTCCCGCGGGGCATCCGATCGGGATCGGCTGGACATCGATGGGCACGGCACCCGAGAGTGCGGGTGCCGTGAGCGCGGCGGCGCCGGTAGCAGCGAGAATCGTCAATCCGCGAACAGTCCGTGTCTTCACGAGAAATCCTTTCCGTCGACAGAACCGACCCGAAGGTATCGGTCACTCTTCTGTTTCCCGCCCGACACGTTCTTCAATCCGCCGCCGACCGGCCTGCTGCTACCGCTGCCCGGCGGGTCCGAGGGTCGACCCGGAACGGTTACGGGCGTGCCGACCCCGACCTGTCCGTTCTCCGATCGTGACCGGCATGGCAGTCTGTACGCCGTGAATCGTCAACCTCTGCGCCTGGCCATCATCGAGGCGGTGTCGGTGCTCGAGGAAGCGGGTGTGCCGAGCCCCCGCGCGGACGCCGAACTGCTCGCTGCGCACCTGCTCGGAATCGAACGGACCAGGCTGGGCCTGGTGCCGTTGGTCGATACTGCGATGGTCGACGCCTACCGGGCGATGATCGCCCAGCGCGCCAAGCGGATCCCGCTGCAATACATCACCGGGACCTCGGCGATGGGGGAGATCGACCTCGCCGTGGGACCCGGGGTGTTCGTGCCGCGTCCCGAGACGGAACTGCTGCTCGGCTGGGCACTGGCGTTCCTCGAGAGCTACCCGCGGCGGTCCCCGGTCGTGCTCGACCTGTGCACCGGTTCCGGTGCGCTGGCCCTGGCGATCGCGCACGCCCGGCCGGATGCGGTCGTCCACGCGGTCGAGCTCGAGCCGAAGGCGCTCGCGTGGGCCCGGCGGAACGCCGAGTACCGGGCGTCGCAGGGCGACACCCCGATCGTGCTGCACCAGGGTGACGTCACCGACCGCGAGCTGCTCACCGAGCTCGAAGGCGGCGTCGACGTGATCGTCGCGAACCCGCCCTACATCCCCGAAGGCGCCGAACTCGAGCCCGAGGTCATCGACCACGACCCCCATTCCGCGCTCTTCGGTGGCCCCGACGGGTTGTCGGTCATCAAGCCGATGGTCTCCAACATCGCGCGCTGGCTGCGTATCGGAGGAGCCGTCGCCGTCGAACACGACGACACCAACGGCGCGCAGACCGCAGAGCTGTTCGCCCAGCGCCGGGTCTTCGGCGAGGTCGCCGAACACCCCGATCTGGCGGGCCGGCCGCGATTCGTCGTCGCGATGCGGGTGCCCACGGACGTCGAGGCGCAACGCGCCCGTGCAGCCAAGGGAACCGGAGCGGACGCGTGACGGAACAGGGTGACGTCGGGCACGCAATCGCGGATGGAAGGATGGTCGCGTGAGCACCGTCTACGACTGCAGTAAGCCGGATTCCCGATCAGCAGGCATCAACGCGGCACGTGGTGCCCTGAAGGCGGGCAGGCTCGTCGTGGTGCCGACCGACACCGTCTACGGAATCGCCGCCGACGCCTTCGACGGCGACGCGGTGGCGAGTCTGCTGCGCGCGAAAGGTCGCGGGAGGGACATGCCGGTCCCGGTGCTCGTCGGCTCGTGGAACACCATCGACGGCCTGGTCAGCACGGTCCGTCCCGAGGCCCGGGAACTCATCCGGGCGTTCTGGCCGGGCGGGCTCAGCCTCGTGGTGCCCCAGGCGCCGTCACTCGCCTGGGATCTCGGAAACACCCGCGGCACGGTGATGCTGCGGATGCCGCTGCACCCGGTGATCCTCGAACTGCTGCGCGATGTCGGCCCGCTCGCCGTCTCGAGCGCGAACGTCTCCGGGCAGCCGCCGGCCGCGGTCGTCGAGGACGCCCGCCGGCAGCTCGGCGCCTCGGTGAGCGTCTACCTCGACGGCGGACCGTCGGAGCACGCGGTCGCCTCGACCATCGTCGACATGACCTCGGACCGTCCGCGCATCCTCCGCGAGGGCGCCGTGCCGATCGAGGACATCGCGGAGGTGCTGGGCGAGGACCCGGCCCGTCTGCGCCCCGGCGGGGAGTGACGGGCAGGGACCTGCGTAGGTGACTTCCGTCGACACTGCCCTGGTGCTGGCCCAGTCGGGCCGCGGCGCCGGTGTGCCTCTCCGCGAACTGCTGCTGGTGCTGCTCACCGCCGCTGTCGTGACGTTCCTCGCGACCGGGCTCGTCCGGATCGCCGCGATCCGGTTCGGTGCCGTCGCGGCACCCCGCGAACGCGACGTACACGTGATTCCGACGCCCCGGCTCGGTGGCGTCGGCATGTATCTCGGGCTCGTCGCCGGTTTGGTCTTCGCGCAGCAATTGCCCGCGCTGACACGGGGATTCGAATACACATCCGACATGAGCGCGGCGCTCGTGGCAGGGTCGATCATCGTCGTCGTCGGCATCATCGACGACCGCTGGGGTCTCGACGCGCTGACGAAGTTCGTCGGCCAGGTCACGGCCGCGGGGGTGCTCGCGGTGATGGGGGTGAGCTGGATCGTCATCTTCGATCCGTTCAGCGGCAACACCCTCGTCCTCGACCAGCTGCAGGGCGGTCTGATCACGGTCGCGGTCGCGGCGGTGATGATCAACGCGATGAACTTCGTCGACGGTCTCGACGGTCTCGCCGCAGGTATCGGGCTCATCGCTGCCGTCGCGATCTGCCTGTTCTCCGTGGGACTGTTGCACGACCAGGGCGGCGACGTCAGCGCCTACCCGCCGGCACTGATCGCCGCGGCCCTGGCCGGTGCGTGCCTGGGCTTCCTGCCGCACAACTTCCAGCCGGCCCGGATCTTCATGGGCGACTCGGGATCGATGCTCATCGGACTCATGCTCGCCGCGGTGTCCACGAGCGCTTCCGGCAGGATCCCGCTGGCCGCGTACGGCACCCGCGACCTGCTCGGTCTGCTGTCGCCGCTGCTCCTGGTCGGCGCCGTCATGTTCATCCCGATCCTGGACCTGCTGCTCGCCATCGTGCGGCGCACCCGGGCGGGTGTCAGCCCGTTCAGCCCGGACAAGATGCACCTGCACCACCGTCTGCTGCAGATCGGTCACTCGCATCGGCGCGTCGTGCTGCTCATCTACCTGTGGGTCGGCGTTCTCGCGTTCGGCGCGGTCGGATCCGCCCTCATCGATCGCCGCGCGGTGGTGCTGCTGACCGCGGCGGGATTGGTGTTCGCGCTCGTCGTCACCGCGGTGCCGGCGCTGCGTCACAGTGACGCCGAGTCCCGCGGTGACGGTCCCGATCCGGTGCACGGGGCCGGGGGAGGCGACGGCGAGGTCGGTTAGGCTTGATACCCGTGACCTCTTCCGATCAGCCTGCTCAGCCACTTCCCGCCCTGCCCGATCCGTCGGCGCCGATGCGCGCGGCCGTCCGGTACGGCGCGCTCGGGTTGGTCGCCCTGACGGTGGTGTCCGCCGTGATCTCCGTGCTCGTCGCGGGAATGCCGGGCCTGTGGGGTGCCTTGATCGGCGCGGCCGTCGGCGGCGGGTTCATCCTGTTCACGGCGCTCGGGGTGCTGCTCACCTCGCGCCTGCCCGCGACGACCGCCGGGGCGGTGCTGCTGGGCACGTGGCTGCTCAAGCTGATCCTGGCGATCGTGGTGATGGCCCTGCTCAAGCCCCTGGACTTCTACAGCAAGGGTGCGCTGGTCCTGACGATCGTGTTCGCTCTGGTGATCGTGCTGGGCGCGGAAACGTACGGCGTGGTGTCGCAGCGGGCGCTGTACGTTGTGCCCGATTCGGGTAATGCGGGGAACGACGAACGGGAGTAGTCGCCCTTGTCAATTCCCTACAGCGTCTGTACCCCCCTACGCGTTGTCGTAGATGTGTTGCTAGGGTAATGCCAAGCGAGTTGCGACCAGCCGGTAGTCCTGAGGGGCCGTCGCGGTTGTATCTTTGCAGGCGGTCGTGTTCAAATGGCCGCCGAGTCGACGAGAGTCGCCGACACCGACAGACGCGGGGCCGATCAGATAGCCCACAGCAGCTGGCGAATACGCGAGCCGACCTTGTCGACTTGTTGGATCGTCAATGTCCGATCGAACCGCAGACGGCAATGCCTGCGGCCGACTACGGGAGAGAGCGCTGAGCGTCACCACCTTGGCAGCCGGAGAATTCCACGCGCCGTCACTAGCCGATTTCTTTCCACCAGCAGTCCTGTTCGAGGGCACCCCCTTCGAAATGGACCGGCTGATGCTCATCCGCGTCGTCGTCGCCGTCCTCGTTGCGGCGTTCTTCGCGTTCGCTCTGCGCAGCCCGAAGATCGTTCCGCGCGGCGTGCAGAACGTCGCCGAGATCATGATCGACTTCGTTCGGATCAACATCGCCGAGGACATCCTCGGCAAGGAACAGGGCCGTCGCTTCCTGCCGGTTCTCGTGACGATCTTCTTCCTCGTCGCCGGACTGAACCTGACGTCGATCATTCCGTTCCTGAACATCTCGTCGAACGCCCGCATCGGCATGCCGCTCGTGCTCGCCGCTCTCGCGTACGTCGTCTTCAACTACGTGGGCATCAAGAAGTACGGCTTCTTCCGCTACGTCAAGAGCAGCATCGTCATCCCGAACCTGCCGCCCGCGCTCCACGTGCTCGTCATCCCGATCGAGTTCGTCTCGACCTTCCTGCTGCGGCCGTTCACGCTGACCATCCGTCTCATGGCCAACATGCTGGCCGGCCACATCATGCTGGTGCTGTTCTTCAGCGCGACCCAGTTCTTCTTCTTCTCGTCCGAGGGCGCGATGAAGCTGTTCGGTATCGGCTCGCTGATCGGTGGCGTCGCGTTCACCTTCTTCGAACTGCTGGTCATCGTGCTGCAGGCCTACATCTTCGCGCTGCTGACCGCGGTGTACATCGACCTCGCGCTGCACGCCGAAGAGCACTAGCCGAACTGCACCACCACACAACATCACAGACTGACTCGGTTACCGATCCCCGGGGCCGAGCCACTAGAAAGGGAATGGAACACCAATGAGCGTTGCGCTTCAGGCAGTCGAGATCCTCGCGCAGGAAGAGACCACCTTCAAGGGTCTCGGTGCCGTCGGCTACGGCCTCGCCGCCATCGGCCCGGGTGTCGGCATCGGCATCGTCGTCGGTAAGGCGATCGAGGGCATGGCCCGTCAGCCCGAGATGGCCGGACAGCTGCGCACCACCATGTTCCTCGGTATCGCATTCACCGAGGCCCTCGCGCTGATCGGCATCGTTGCCGGCTTCATCTTCTGATCGTCGCGACCATGGCTGACAGCATCCTGTTGCTCGCGGAGGAGGCGGAGACCCATAATCCGCTCCTGCCCGCGACGTACGACATCGTTTGGTCGCTCGTCGCCCTGATCATCGTCGGTCTCGTCTTCTGGAAGTACGTGCTTCCGCTGTTCCAGAAGGTCCTCGACGAGCGATCGGAGCAGATCGAAGGCGGCATCAAGAAGGCGGAGGAGGCGCAGGCGGAAGCCGCTGCCGCGCTCGAGCAGTACCGCGCGCAGCTCGCCGAGGCCCGTACCGAGGCGGCGCAGATCCGCGAAGAGGCCCGTGCCCAGGGCCAGCAGATCATCGCCGACATGAAGGCTCAGGCCCAAGAGGAGAGCGACCGCATCGTCGCTGCCGGCCACGCACAGCTGCAGGCTCAGCGCCAGCAGATCGTGACCGAGCTCCGTGGCGATCTCGGCCGCACCGCCGTCGACCTGTCCGAGAAGATCATCGGTGAGGCTCTCTCCGATGACGTCAAGCGTGCCGGTTCCATCGACCGCTTCCTCAGCGAGCTCGAATCCCTCAGCGCTGACTCTGCATCCGGAAAGTGAGCACCATGTACGCAGCAAGCCGTGAGGCACTCGCTCATACGCGATCCGCGCTGCAGGACGCCTTGGCGTCGAGCACCGCATCCGCTGGTGCGGGTGCCGCGACTGCCGCTGCGGCACAGGCCGGCTCCGATCTGTTCTCGGTGGTCGAGGTGCTCGACGGCCAGCGCACCCTTCGCGGTGCGCTGGCGGACGCCTCGACCCCGGCGGCAGCTCGCCAGGCGCTGGCCGAGCAGGTCTTCGGGGGCAAGGTTTCGGCCGCGGCCCTGGCGACCGTCAAGGCCGCGGTGGGCCAGGACTGGTCGGCGCAGTCCGACCTGACCAACTCGCTCGTTCAGCTCGGCCGCGAGGCCCTGCTGAAGGCGGCGGAAGACCAGAACCAGCTGGACACGGTCGAGGACGAGCTGTTCCGGCTCGGACGGATCGTCGCCGGCAGCGGGGAACTCGAGCAGGCTCTCTCCGACCGCAGCACCCCCGTGCAGGCCAAGCGCGAGCTCCTCTCGCGCCTGCTGTACGGCAAGTGCACGGCGGTCACCGAGGCTCTGGCGGTTCAGGCCGTCGGGCGCCTGAAGAAGGCCCCGGCCGACACGTTCGACGAGCTGTCCGCTCTCGCTGCAACTCAGCGGGACCGCGCGGTCGCCCACGTGCGCAGCGCCGCCCCCCTCAGCCAGGCTCAGACCGAGCGCCTCAGCGCGATTCTGACCCGCACCTACGGGAAGCCTGTGACGGTCCACGTCGAGGTCGATCCCGAGCTCCTCAGTGGATTGGTCGTCCGGGTGGGCGACGAGGTCATCGACGGCACAGCTGCGGGACGACTCGCGGCCGTGCGGAAGAACCTCACGTAGTCCACTACCGAACACACACCTAGAGATCTTTTCGAAGACCAGATACCGAGAGCAGGAAGAACATGGCGGAGCTGACGATCTCCTCCGACGAGATCCGTAGCGCGATTGACAATTACACCGCGAGCTACTCCCCGGAGGCCTCCCGCGAGGAGGTCGGCGTGGTCGTCGACACCAGTGACGGCATCGCGCACATCAGCGGCCTCCCGTCGGCGATGGCCAACGAGCTGCTGGAATTCCCCGGTGGCGTGCTGGGCGTGGCCCTCAACCTCGAGGCCACCGAGATCGGCGCCGTTATCCTCGGCGACTTCCAGGACATCGCTGAGGGCCAGGAAGTCAAGCGGACCGGCGACGTTCTGTCGGTGCCGGTCGGCGACGGCTACCTCGGCCGCGTCGTGAACCCGCTGGGTCAGCCGATCGACGGCCTCGGCGAGATCGAGTCCACCGAGAACCGCGCCCTCGAGCTGCAGGCCGCGACCGTGCTGCAGCGCCAGCCGGTCGAGGAGCCGCTGCAGACCGGCATCAAGGCCATCGACGCGATGACCCCGATCGGCCGCGGCCAGCGTCAGCTCGTCATCGGCGACCGCAAGACCGGCAAGACCGCGGTCTGCATCGACGCGATCCTCAACCAGAAGGCCAACTGGGCGACCGGCGACCCGAAGCAGCAGGTCCGCTGCATCTACGTCGCGATCGGCCAGAAGGGTTCGACCATCGCGGGTGTCAAGCAGGCCCTCGAGGAGAACGGCGCGATGGAGTACACCACCATCGTCGCGGCTCCGGCCTCCGACTCCGCCGGCTTCAAGTGGCTGGCCCCCTACACCGGTTCGGCCATCGGCCAGCACTGGATGTACCAGGGCAAGCACGTCCTCGTCGTCTTCGACGACCTGACCAAGCAGGCCGAGGCGTACCGCGCCATCTCGCTGCTGCTGCGTCGCCCGCCGGGACGTGAGGCCTACCCCGGTGACGTGTTCTACCTGCACTCCCGTCTGCTGGAGCGTTCGGCGAAGCTGTCCGACGAGCTCGGCGGCGGTTCGCTGACCGCGCTGCCGATCATCGAGACGAAGGCCAACGACGTGTCGGCCTACATCCCGACGAACGTCATCTCGATCACCGACGGCCAGGTCTTCCTCGAGTCCGACCTGTTCAACAAGGGTGTTCGCCCCGCCATCAACGTCGGTATCTCGGTTTCCCGAGTCGGTGGCGCCGCCCAGACCAAGGGCATGAAGAAGGTGTCCGGTTCGCTGCGTCTGGAGCTCGCGCAGTTCCGTGAGCTCGAAGGCTTCGCCGCCTTCGCGTCGGACCTCGACGCCGCATCGAAGGCTCAGCTCGAGCGCGGTCAGCGTCTCGTCGAGCTGCTCAAGCAGGACCAGTACGCGCCGATCGCCGTCGAGGACCAGATCGTCTCGATCTTCCTCGCCGGTGAGGGTGTCTTCGACTCCGTTCCGGTCGAGGACGTGCGTCGCTTCGAGACCGAGCTCCTGGAGGATCTGCACCGCAGCGCCGCAGGCGTCTACGAGCAGATCGCCGGCGGCAAGGCGCTGTCCGACGAGTCGATCGAGGCCCTGCACGCCGCGACCGCCAAGTTCAAGGAGGGCTTCATCGCCTCCGACGGCAGCCGCGTCGTGAACGAGGCCGAGGCCGCCCCGCTGGGCGCCGAAGAGGTCGAGCAGGAGCAGGTCTCCGTCAAGCGCACCACCGTTCGCAAGTGAGCGGGGAGACCATGACCGAGCGTCCAGTGAAGGGAGTGTGATCGACGAATGGCTAGCTTGCGTGAGCTGCGCTCGCGGATCAAGTCGGTCAACTCGACCAAGAAGATCACCAAGGCGCAGGAACTGATCGCGACTTCGCGCATCACCAAGGCCCAGGCTCGGGTTGCCGCGTCGAAGCCGTACTCCGAGGAGATCACCAAGGTCCTCTCGGAGCTGGCGAGCGCGTCGGCGTCGTTGGATCACCCCCTGCTCAACGAGCGCGAGAACCCCAAGCGTGCCGCCGTGCTGGTCGTGACCAGCGACCGCGGTATGTGCGGTGGTTACAACTCCAACGTCCTCAAGGAAGCCGAAGAGCTGCGTCAGCTGCTCATCAGCGAGGGCAAGGAGCCGGTGCTGTACGTGCTGGGCGGCAAGGGCCTGGCCTACTACACCTTCCGTGAGCGCCCGGTCGCCGGCGCGTGGACCGGCTTCTCGCAGGCTCCGCGCTACGCGGACGCCGCGAAGGCCAGCCGCCACCTGGTGGAGCTGTTCATGGCCGGGTCCGGTTCCGAGGTTCCCGACCCGAACGGTGTGGGCACCATCGAGGGCGTCGACGAACTGCACATCGTCTACACGCGTTTCGTGTCGATGCTGACGCAGACCCCCGAGGTCCGCCGTATGGCGCCACTCGAGGTGAGCATCACCGAGGACGAGATCGACCTCGGCGAGGACATGCTGTCCGACGGCCACCGCGCGTCGGGCAACGAAGGACCGCGTGCCGGGTACAACTTCGAGCCGGAGGCCGGGACGCTGCTCGCGGCACTGCTGCCGAAGTACATCAGCACGCGTATCTTCGCGTCGCTGCTGGACGCGGCCGCTTCCGAGTCGGCCGCTCGCCGTACCGCCATGAAGGCCGCGACGGACAACGCCACGGAACTGGTGAACACACTCAGCCGACAGGCCAACCAGGCCCGCCAGGCCCAGATCACCCAGGAAATCAGCGAGATCGTCGGCGGTGCCGGTGCGCTCGCCTCGAGTGCAGGAAGTGACTGAACCACAATGACCGCAGCAGTAACCGACAACAACGCCGGTGCGGCGTCGGCCCTTGCCGGGCGCGTCGTCCGCGTCATCGGCGCCGTCGTCGACGTGGAATTCCCGCGTGGCGCCGTGCCCGAGCTGTTCAACGCCCTCCACGCAGAGGTCACTCTGCCGACCGTGGCGAAGACCCTGACCCTCGAGGTCGCGCAGCACCTGGGTGACAACCTGGTCCGCACGATCTCGATGCAGCCGACTGACGGCCTGGTGCGCGGCACCTCCGTCGTCGACACCGGTCGCCCGATCTCCGTTCCCGTCGGTGACGTCGTCAAGGGCCACGTGTTCAACGCCCTCGGTGACTGCCTCGACGCGCCGGGCACCGGCCGCGACGGCGAGCAGTGGGGCATCCACCGCAAGCCCCCGGCCTTCGACCAGCTCGAGGGCAAGACCGAGATCCTCGAGACCGGTATCAAGGTCATCGACCTGCTGACCCCGTACGTCAAGGGCGGCAAGATCGGTCTGTTCGGTGGCGCCGGTGTCGGCAAGACCGTTCTGATCCAGGAGATGATCACCCGTATCGCGCGTGAGTTCTCCGGCACCTCGGTGTTCGCCGGCGTCGGCGAGCGCACCCGTGAGGGCACCGACCTCCACCTCGAGATGGAGGAGATGGGCGTTCTCCAGGACACGGCCCTCGTGTTCGGCCAGATGGACGAGCCGCCGGGAACGCGTATGCGCGTTGCCCTGTCCGCGCTGACCATGGCGGAGTACTTCCGCGATGTCCAAGGCCAGGACGTGCTGCTGTTCATCGACAACATCTTCCGGTTCACCCAGGCCGGTTCCGAGGTTTCGACCCTGCTCGGTCGTATGCCTTCGGCCGTGGGTTACCAGCCGACGCTGGCCGACGAGATGGGTGAGCTGCAGGAGCGCATCACCTCGACCCGTGGTCGTTCGATCACCTCGCTGCAGGCGATCTACGTCCCCGCCGACGACTACACCGACCCGGCGCCGGCCACGACCTTCGCGCACCTCGATGCAACCACCGAGCTCTCGCGTCCGATCTCGCAGATGGGTATCTACCCCGCTGTGGACCCGCTGACGTCGACCTCGCGCATCCTGGAGCCCGGCATCGTCGGTGCCGAGCACTTCCGCGTCGCCAACGAGGTCAAGCGGATCCTGCAGAAGTACAAGGAACTGCAGGACATCATCGCCATCCTCGGTATGGACGAGCTCTCCGAAGAGGACAAGGTCCTCGTCGGCCGCGCCCGTCGCCTGCAGAAGTTCCTCGGCCAGAACTTCATCGTCGCCGAGAAGTTCACCGGTGAGCCCGGTTCGGTCGTGCCGCTGCGCGACACCATCGAGGCGTTCGACCGCGTCTGCAAGGGCGAGTTCGACCACCTTCCGGAGCAGGCCTTCAACAGCTGCGGTGGACTCGACGACGTCGAGGCCGCAGCCAAGAAGATCGCCGGAAAGTAGTCCGACATGGCTGAGATGACCGTTGACATCGTTGCCGTCGAGCAGCGTGTGTGGTCGGGTTCGGCGAAGCTGGTCTCCGCGCAGACCACCGAAGGCGAGATCGGCATCATGCCCGGACACGAGCCGGTTCTCGGCCAGCTCGTCGAGGGCGGCGTCGTTGCCGTCACGACCGTCGACGGTGAGCGCATCGTCGCTGCCGTGCACGGCGGTTTCCTCTCGGTGACCGCCACGTCGGTGACCGTGCTCGCCGAGGACGCGGACCTCGTTCAGGACATCGACGTGGAGGCCGCCAAGGCGGTCCTCGCCGAGAGCCAGGACGAGGCAGAGATCGCAGCGGCCAAGGGTCGCCTGCGGGCCGTCGAGCGCGCCTGATCGAGAAGAACTACGAGAAGCCGCGACGGAGCCACGAGCAGTGACAATAGGAATGATCGTTCTAGTCATTCTTGTTGTGCTGCTCGCGGGCGCCGTCGCGGCTTTTCTGTACCGTCTTCGCAAACTCCGCGGCGGTGGAACCGCCGCGATCCTCCGGGTCCTGCCCAACACCGCCGGCAACGGCTGGCGGCACGGCATCATCCGGTACGGCGAGAACAATCTCGTCTTCTACAAGCTCTCCAGTCTCCGTCTCGGGCCGGATTCCCGGATCACCCGCCGAGGCGTCGAGGTGCGCGAACGGCGCAAGCCGGAGGGCAACGAGTACGACATCATGACCGAGGACATCGTGATCCTCGAGCTGGCCGACGGCACCGACGTCGTCGAGGTCGCCTTCGACACCGGAGCGCTGACGGCGTTCCTGTCCTGGGTCGAGTCCCGTCCGTCGAATCGGTCGCAGCGCCGCCGCCCCAACACCTGACCCCCGGTGCGCGGTTTTGGTAGCAGCAGCTACCGAAACCGCGCACGAGCAGGTCAGGCGCCGGCGCCCGGCTTCCACAGGACGTCGCCGTCCGGGTTCGCGAGCCGGCCCAGAATGAACAGCAGGTCGGACAGCCGGTTCAGATACTTCGCCGGCAGCACGTTCGTGTCGTCCGGATGCGCATCCACAGCTGCCCACGCCGAGCGTTCCGCCCGCCGCGTGACGGTGCGGGCGGTGTGCAGCAACGCCGCCAGGGGAGTGCCCCCGGGAAGAATGAAGGAGTTCAGCGGCTCGAGGTCCTCGTTGAACTCGTCGCACCATCCTTCGAGGCGATCGATGTAGGCCTGGGTGATCCGCAGCGGCGGATACTTCGGGTTCTCGACAATCGGAGTCGACAGATCCGCGCCCGCGTCGAACAGATCGTTCTGGATCTGCCGCAGGACGGGCACGAAACGCTCGGGCGCACCGCCCAGTGCAAGCGCGACGCCGATCGCGGCGTTCGCCTCGTCGCAGTCCGCATACGCAATCAGTCGCGGGTCGTTCTTCGATACTCGGGAAAAGTCACTGAGCCCGGTCGTTCCGTCGTCGCCGGTGCGGGTGTAGATCCTGGTGAGGTGGACAGCCATGGCCGTCACGGTACCGGCTCGGGTGGTATCCCGGAGGCCTCGTTACGCTGTGGCGTTGTGAGTGAACGCTTTCTCGTCACCGGTGGTAGCCGGCTCGTAGGTGAGGTCGTCGTCGGTGGCGCCAAGAACAGTGTTCTGAAGCTGATGGCCGCCGCGTTGCTCGCCGAAGGCACCACCGTCATCACGAATTGCCCCGATATTCTCGACGTTCCCCTGATGGCGGAGGTCCTCCGCGGACTGGGTTGTGTCGTCGAGCTCGAAGGCGACGAGGTTCGCATCACGACGCCCGCGCAGCCGCAGTACCGGGCAGATTTCGCGGCGGTTCGGCAGTTCCGCGCATCGGTATGTGTGCTCGGGCCCCTCGTCGCACGCTGCCGGCGAGCCGTGGTCGCACTACCGGGCGGCGATGCGATCGGTTCCCGTCCGCTGGACATGCACCAGACGGGCCTGCGTCTTCTGGGTGCGCACAGCACGATCGAACACGGCTGCGTCGTCGCCGAGGCCGACGACCTGCACGGCGCCACCATTCGCCTGGCGTTCCCGTCGGTGGGCGCCACCGAGAACATCCTGATGGCGGCGGTGCTGGCGAAGGGTGACACCACCATCGACAACGCCGCCCGGGAACCGGAGATCGTCGATCTGTGCAACATGCTCGTGCAGATGGGTGCCCGGATCAGCGGGGCAGGAACGACGACGCTGCGGATCACGGGTGTCCCTTCGCTGGAACCGACGACGCACCGCTGCATCGGTGACCGGATCGTCGCCGCGACGTGGGGGATCGCCGCCGCCATGACGCAGGGAGACGTCCGGGTTCGCGGCGTCAATCCCAAGCACCTCGCCCTCGTGCTCGACAAATTGCGCGCAGCCGGCGCCGAGGTCACCCCCGAGGTCGACGGCTTCAGGGTCGTCCAGAACGAACGGCCCCGGGCGGTCAACTTCGCGACGCTGCCCTATCCGGGATTCCCGACCGACCTGCAGCCCATGGCGATCGGGCTCGCCGCGGTCGCCGACGGAACATCGATGATCACCGAGAACGTCTTCGAAGCGCGGTTCCGGTTCGTCGAGGAGATGATCCGGCTCGGCGCCGATGCCCGGACCGATGGTCATCACGCAGTGGTTCGGGGAGTCGAGGAACTGTCGAGTGCGCCGGTCTGGTCGTCCGACATCCGGGCAGGCGCGGGTCTCGTCCTCGCCGGCCTGTGCGCGGACGGGGTGACCGAGGTCCACGACGTCTACCACATCGATCGCGGCTATCCGCGGTTCGTGGAGATCATCAAGGAGCTCGGCGGCGGAATCGAACGCGTCGGGACCGACTCCTGACGATGTGCTGCGGGTCACCCGGACGAGATCGGCGCGGACCGCGCCCAACGACCGGCCGTGACCAGGCAAAACGCGGCGCGCCAACCTCGTGACCAGGCGATTTGGAAACGACTTGATCCTCCCGTAACTTATTCCAGGTCAGAGCGACACGGACACCGACCTGGACCTGAGGGACCGGGACAACGAGGTTGGACGAAGGCGCCTGAACGATTTCCCCCGACACAAACCTTCTGGTAAGGTTGGTGTCCGCGCCGGAAGCCGAAAGGCTTGGCGGCGACGAACAAGTCACCCCTGAACGAGCGAATGCAAGATTCGTAAGCGATGGTGTGTGCGTGTTCTTTGAGAACTCAACAGTGTGCCGATGAATGTCAGTGCCAAATTTTTTTGGTGCGACCGTCGAACTTTCGATGGTTGTTGCTGGACATCACATTCTTCCGTCTGTGGTGGTCCAGTGTTTGCTAGTTTGAGTTTTTACGCTAGTGATTTGGCTCGATGTCTATGAC
>NZ_JBSFRH010000060.1:0-35721 GCF_053589135.1 Rhodococcus sp. NPDC003382 | reverse complement strand
TCCAACCTCGTTTCCCGTACCTTCCGGTCCGGGTCGGTGTCCGTGTCGCTCTGACCTGGAATAAGTTACGCGAAGGCTACGCAGAACACCAAATCGGCAGGTCAACGCCAATTTTTCGTGCGAAACATGTCGGTGGAACCCGCATCGGATCGCATGCGTCGAACCCTGATGAGGGCACTTCCAAGGAAGGGGCAGGGATGCGGCGGGCAATTGCGTTGGTCGTGCTGTCGTCATTGCTGCCGCTCGCCGGTTGCGCCAGCTCGAACTCGGTGACGGGAAGAGCGCTCAAAGTGACGCCGTCCGAACTGTTCGACCCCTGCACCCTTCCCGACGATGCGCTCCGAAGCGTGAGTGTCGACCCTCTTACCGAGCGACCCGGTTTCGCCGGTGCTCAGTCGGAAGGCTGGGCAGTCTGCGCTTGGGAAGGCGAGTGGTACTTCTTGTCGATCTTCACGACCGACATCAGTGTCGAAGAGCTCCGTGCACGTCCCAAGAACACCGACTTCCGATCGGTCACTGTCGGAAAACGCGAAGCAGTCACCTTCCGCAGCGTCTACGAGATTCAGAACGACCTGTGCGACCTCGCCTATCCGACTTCACAGGGCACCGTGATCATCCGCGTGAACACCAAAGCGAACCTGGCTCCGCAGGAGGACCCCTGCGCAATCAGCCTCCGGACCGCGATCGACCTCGATCCGCGCATACCCGAGTAGGACCCAGAACGGAGAAGTCCATGACAGAACCGATCTCCCTGTTTCAGAGGCTGACTGCAACAGCGGAAGCGGGGCAACTCTTTCTCGAACCCGATGCGGCGCGAATGTGCTCAGAAGCCTGCAGTAAGTTCATCGACTCGCTCGTCGAGCTGTCGAGCATCACCGAGGATCTTGTCTGCAGAGATGCCTTCGGAACACTTCCCTCCGCCCAGGCCCTCGGGCAGAAGTTCGACGACAAAGCAATTGGCCCCGGTGGGTTCGCCGAGGTCCTTCAGCAGCACATCGACACCGTCACCCGTATGAAGGCGCTCTTCGAGGCCGCCGGCAAGGCGTACGTCGAAACCGACGCGGAGACGCGCGCCCGTATCGCCGCAGCGCACCCCGACAGATAGGGGAACCGACGATCGCGTCGCTGCGTCCAACCCGATAGGCATCACCATCGAGGAAGGACGACGGATGCGCACAGCCCTCACCGCTGTCCTGCTCGGCGCCTTTGTTGCGACGACCGCGGGGTGTTCGATCGACAACGCGATCAAGGGGCGAGCCACCAAGACCGGTCCCACCACCCTGTTCGACCCTTGCACCCTTCCGGACGAGGCGCTCCACGCCATCGGGGTCGACCCGGCAACCGAATCCCCCGACTTCATGGGTGTCCAATCCGAAGGCTGGGAAGTCTGTGACTGGGAAGGCGACTGGTACTTCATATCGGTGTTCACCACCGACGTCACCGTCGAAGAATTCCGGGAGCGTCCGAGAACTACCGACTTTCAGGCCGTCGATGTAGGTGGTCGGGACGCACACACTTTCCGCAGTACAGCGGAGTCGCAGCGTGGCCTATGCGACCTCGTCTATCCGACCACCCAGGGAACCGTCCTTATCCGGGCGGACACGAAAGCTGACGAGCAGATCCGTGAAGACCCCTGCACCGTCGTGCTGCGCGCAGCCATCACCCTCGATACCCATATTCCGAACTGACAAGGGCCGCCATGAGCAACCAACAGACGCTGTTCGCCCAACTCGCCCAGGAAGCCGAGAGCGGCCACCTCTTTCTCCAACCCGATGCCGCCGCAACATGCGCTGAGGCATGCACGAACTTCCTCGATGTACTGGTCGAGCTCAAGCACCGAGCGAACACCCTCCTGTGTAAGGAAGCCTTCGGGCACCTCCCCTCGGCCCAGTCCCTCGGCCAGAAGTTCGACGACAAAGCCATCGGCCCCGGCGGGTTCACCGAAGTCCTCCAGCAGCACATCGACACCGTGACTCGCATGAAGTACCTGTTCGAAGCCGCAGGTAAGGCATACGTCGAGACCGAGGACGAGAACGCCCGCGCGTTCACGATCATCCCCGGCGGGAGATGACCGATGGGACTTCCTTCGTTCACCGACCTCCTGGCCGGACTCTCGATGCAGACCCTCGCCCGGGGCAAGCAGGCGCTCCCCGAGGTCGCCGCGACGATCGATTCGACCAGCGGCACCACCCGCATCGCGCTCGAAGCCCTCGACGCGATAGGCGGAATCCATGCGGTCGCCTGGGCACAGGATCGGGCGGCGCGTGAGCGGGGCAGCGCCGCGCGCGCGGAGCTCGAGTCGTCATTCGGCGTCGCCGCGTCCGACTTCACCGGTGATTTCGAGCCGCCGGCGGTGTCGGTGATGGAGTTCTTCGATGGCATGTCTCATGCCGAGATCGTGGAGTTCGTCGAGGCGATGAAACCGTCGCGGATGCGGGAGAGCGTCGAGGGGTGGGGTCGCGCGCAGGTCCTCCTCGACGACAACCTCGAGGTGTTCCGCACCGCGATCGCGTCGGTGTTCACGGAGCACTGGACGGGGACCACCGCGAGCGCCGCGGGCCGCGGTGTCGCCGACTACTCGGCGAGTCTGACGCAGCTCACCAATGCGCTCGCGTTGGTGACGAACAGCCTCGGCTACGCGAGCGCGGGCATCGAGCAGGTCAAGCAGCGACTCCCGGATCCCCCGCAGTCGACGTGGTCGCACGCGCTTCGCGCCGGTATCGCGGGCGGATTGACGACGCTGCCGACCGGAACTCTCTCTTTCCGAGTGAACGATCTCTTCCACGCGGAGGAAGAAGCCCGGGCGACTGCCGTCCGCATCATGCAGGAGGACTACGCGCCGACGGTCACGACCGCGGATTCGCGCGTCCCCGTGCTGCCACCCGCATTCGATCCGACAGCAGACGGCAGCGCCGGTTCGGTGGGATATCCCGGAGCCGGCAGCGGACCCGGTTCGTCGGGAGTGGGTCGAGGCAGCGGCAGCGGGTCGGACGGTTCGTCGGTCTCGACCTATGCCCCGGGCGGCAACCTCGGCGACAACATGAGCGGTGAGCCGGGCAGCTCCACAGCAGCCGGTTCCGGATCCCCCGGAACGGGGTCGCAAGGCGATCCCGGGACATTGGGCTCCCAGCCCTCCGGCTCCGAAGCACCGGACCCCGCGCGCACGACGGCAGCGTCCGCCGATCCCCGCAGCGCCGTGCCTGCGTCCACCACCGGCTGGCCCGGCAGCCCCTCGCCCGGCTCCGCCGGCACCGTCGGCGGTGGCTCCGGCACGGGATCACCGGGTGTGGGATCACCGGGTTCCGGGCTGTCGGGATCGGGCTCGCCGGGCGCGGTCCCACCCGGATTCGTATCCGGTCCGGCTGCCGCGACCCCTGCGTCGGGAGCCGCTCCCGGTGCGGCCCGCGGAGTCGGTCGCGCGACTGCGATGCCGATGGGCATGATGCCGCCCCACGCCGGCAAGGGCGACGACGAGAAACGCTCCGTGCCCGGCTACCTCGTCACCGAGGAACACGGCAACGAACTGATCGGCGACATGCCGGCCACAACTCCCCCGGTGCTCGGCGCATGACCCCCGGCACTCGGCGCATGGACACAGCGTGGCGGCTGACGCAAAGCGAGTTCACGGCGGTCTGGCAGCTGTTCGGTCGCGACCGTCCGCCGTTCCCGTTCCAGTTCCGCAGCACCGACCGCACCGTCGACGAGGCGCTTGCATCCCGGGCGGACGCGGCTGCGCGGATGCGTCGCCTCCTGGACGAGGACCTGTACGCGGCGTTCGTGACCCTCGCGGATCCGTCGGTGCGGATCGAAGCGCTGGGCCTGGACCGGTTGAACACGGCCGACGAATCCGCGGTGCGCATCCACGCGGCGGTGCGCGGCGGCCGTGCCGTCGTCCTCAGCGAGAGCAGCGACCCGGACGGTCTCGGCCTGGACGTGGCGCTCGTGCCGTCGGGTGCCGCCGCGCGCCGGGTGGTCGAGTTGTTGCCTGACGCGACGCCCGGCCGGCGACCCGCCCTGCACCTTCCCGACCGCGAACCGGACGCGGGCACGCTGCTGCGCGACAGCCGGTACCGCTCCGTCCGGGAGGTCGCCGCCGAGTTCTTCGATCGGCCACGGGACTCGACCGGAGAGATCGCGGTGACGCCGGGCGGTGCGGTCGACGCGCGCGGCGGGGCCGGCGCGGAGAGTTTCGGGTGGACGGATTTCACCGGGGACGGTCGTTATCTGATGCGTCGGGCGGATCACATCGAGGCGGTTCCGGCCGGGGCGCGCGACGTCGAACAGCGGATTCTCCACTCGGTGGACCGGGCTCTGCGGGCCCATTCGGCGCGTTCGGGGGCGTTCTGAGGGGCACGTCCCCCGTCGACGTACGGACCGCGCGGAAACTCGAGTAACGTTCTCCGTGAACTGAGCAAGGAAAGGGTGCCGTGACGTCGACGGGGAACATGGTGGGGCTGTTCGCCGGGATCGGCGGACTCGAGCTGGGATTGCGAGATCACGGCTGGAACACCGAGCTGCTCTGTGAGATCGACGCCGGCGCCCAGGCCGTGCTGCGGACACGCTTTCCGGATGTGCCGTTGCATTCGGACGTCACGCGACTGCGGTCGCTTCCCCAGCGCACCGAGCTGGTCGCGGCGGGTTTCCCGTGCCAGGACCTGTCGCAGGCGGGCCGGACCGCCGGCATCACCGGTTCGCGATCCGGCCTCGTCGACGAGGTGTTCCGCCTGGTCAAACGCAAGCAGGGCCCGCGGTGGCTGGTCATCGAGAACGTGCCGTTCATGCTGCAGCTCGCGCGGGGATCAGCGATGCGGCACATCACCGACGCGCTCGAGGACCTCGGATACGCGTGGGCCTATCGGGTGGTCGATGCGCGGGCCTTCGGGTTGCCGCAGCGTCGCCAGCGGGTCCTGATGGTGGCCTCCCGCACCGAGGATCCGCGCGCGGTGCTGTTCGGTGAGGACGCCGGCGCTCCCGACGAGGGTGATCCGGCGGCGTATCCGTGCGGCTTCTACTGGACCGAGGGTGTGCGGGGTCTGGGTTGGGCGGTCAACGCGGTCCCGACCCTCAAGGGAGGCTCGACCGTCGGTATCGCGAGTCCCCCGGCGGTGCGGTTGCCGTCCGGGGAGATCGTCACGCCGGGCCTCGTCGACGCGGAACGGCTGCAGGGCTTCGATCCGGACTGGACGGCGCCGGCCACCGAGGCGCCAGGCGTGCGGACCGGGCATCGGTGGCGTCTCGTCGGCAATGCGGTGAGCGTGCGGATGGCCTCGTGGGTGGGGCATCGGCTGTCGAATCCGATCGACTACTCGCCCGACCACCAGTCGCCGCTGCGTCCCGGGGATCCGTGGCCGAGTGCGGCGTGGGGGGCGAACCGCCGGGCGTTCCGCGTGCACGAGTCGCACTGGCCGGTGCAGGAACCGTACGAGGATCTGGGCGGATTCCTGGAAGACGCGCGGTTGCTGTCCGCACGCGCGACCGCCGGTTTCCTGCGCCGGGCGCGGTCGGGCAACCTGCGCTTCGTCCCGGGTTTCCTCGACGACGTGGAGAGCCACCTCGATCGGATGGGTGGATTCCCCGAGGCCGCGGCCTGACGGGCTGACGCCGTGTCCGCATCCGAACGTCCCGCGACCGATCCGGTGACGAGTGCCCGGATGAGCAGGCAGCGTCGCCGCGACACCGCGCCCGAGGTGGCGTTGCGTCGCGAACTGCATCGGCGCGGGCTGCGGTTCTTCGTCGACCGCGCTCCCCTGCCTGGCCTGCGGCGCCGCGCGGACCTGGTGTTTCCCCGGCGTCATCTCGCGGTGTACGTGGACGGATGCTTCTGGCACCGCTGTCCCGTGCACGCGACCGACCCGAAGAACAACTCCGAGTGGTGGGCGGCGAAGCTCGCCGGGAACGTCGCCCGCGACCGGGACACCGACGCGCGTCTCGCGGCGGCGGGCTGGACGGTCGTGCGGATCTGGGAACACGAGGATCCGCTGGTCGCGGCCGATCGGGTGCAGAACGCACTGACGCCGCCGTCCTGAGGGACGGCGGCGTCGAGGTGGACGTGCTCGGGTCGTGGTGGTCAGTAGGTCTGCTGCATCCCCTGGCCGGTGTTGCGGTGGTTGCCGGCGGGCTGGAACCGGTCGGTCCAGGCCGTTCCGTCGTACCAGCGCACGAAGGCCGGGTGTCCGGGATCGCTGTACCAGCCGGCGGGGCGGGCCGGTGCCTCGGGCTCCGCGGTCGCCGGCGCTGCGGAAGCCGGAGCATCACTCCGGACCGCCGACGTGGAGACCTTGGTGCTCGACTTCGATCCGAACACGCGAGGGATCAGCAGGGCCAGGGCGGCCAGCAGAGCGACCAGCACCAGCAGTGCGGCGAAAACCCACAAGAAGCTCACCGCGCCATCGTTACATACAAGTTGTATGAAACCTAGCGGCGGTCCCGATGAGTGACCTTCATCGCTTGCTCAGCGCGGCGTACCGGGCGCGATGCTGATCGGCGGTGCCGAACTCGTGTTCCAAGGCCGTCAGGCGCTTGAAGTAGTGCCCGACCGCCAGCTCCTCCGTCATGCCCATGCCGCCGTGGAGCTGGACCGCGTTCTGGCCGATGAACCGCGCCGCCCGGCTGACGGTGACCTTGGCCGCCGAAACCGCGCGCGCACGCACCGCGCGCTCCGACTCGAGGTTGAGAATCGCCAGGTAGACCGCCGAGATGGACTGCTCGAGCTCGATGTACATGTCGACCATGCGGTGCTGCAGCACCTGGAAGGACCCGATCGGCTGGCCGAACTGCTGCCGCTGCTTCGCGTACTCGACCGTGTCCGCCAGCACCTTCCGCATGAGGCCCACGCCTTCGGCGCACACCGCGGCGGTCGCCTCGTCGAGAGCCTGCTCGACCGAATCCCACGCCTCGCCGTCGGCGCCGAGCAGCGCGTCGGCGGGCAACCGCAGGCCGGTGAACACCAGGTCGGCGGCGCGGCGGTCGTCGATGGTCCGGTAGCTGTGGACCTCGACACCCTCGGGCGGATTCTCGGCGTCGAAGTCGACGAGGAACAGCGACACCCCGTCGGTGTCGCGGCGCTCCCCCGAGGTCCGGGCGGTCACGAGCAGCTTCTGCGCCCACGGGGCGCTGCCGACGACGATCTTCTCGCCGTCGAGCACCCACGAGTCGCCGTCGCGGCGAGCGGTGGTGGTCACGTCGTGGAGCACGTTGCCGGAGGTCGGCTCGGTCGCGGCGAACGCGACGACGGCCTCGCCCGCGACGATGTCCTCGAGCACCGCCTCGGCGCGGGCACCGCCGGCCCGGGCGAGCAGCCCGGCGCCGAGGACGACCGTGTCGACGTACGGCTCGACGACGAGGGCGTAGCCGAGCTGTTCGGCGACGATCATCAGCTCGACGGGACCGCCGTCGAGACCACCGAACTTCTCCGGCACCGTGGCACCGAGGATGCCGAGTTCCTCGGCGAAGCCCCTCCAGATGTGCGGCTGGTGGCCGGCACCGATCGTCGCCGCCTTACGGCTCTCGGCGAGGTCGTAGCGCGATGCGAGGAACTTGGCGATCGAGTCGCGGAGCAGTTCCTGTTCTTTGGTCAGACTGAAGTCCATCAGAGCCCCAATGCTGCTTTCGCCAGAATGTTTCGCTGAATTTCGTTGCTGCCCGCGTAGATCGAGCCGGCGCGGTCGTTGAAGTAGCGCAGCGGCGCGACCGCCTGCCATTCTTCGCCGCTGAGGTAGTCGTCGGCGGGAGGAACGAAGTCCGCGATCGGACCGCCGGGCTTCGTCCGGTGCGGCTGGTACACGCGGCCACGCGGGCCGGCAGCTTCCAGCGTCAACTCCGTGAGCGTCTGACTGAGTTCGGTGGAGAGCACCTTGAGCATCGATGCCGCCGGTCCGGGGTCGCCGCCCGACGACATCGTGGACATCGTCCGGTATTCGAGGATCTCGAGAACCTCGGTGCGGATGCGCGCGTCGGCGAGTTTCGCCGCGAACACCGGGGCGTCGATCAGTGCGCCGCCGTCGGGACCGGGCTGCTCGGCCGCGACCTCGGCGAGCCGCTCGGCCATCACCTGAAGTGCCGGGGCTGCGGCGCCGCCGCCGCGTTCGAAGATCAGCAGGTATTTCGCGACCGTCCAGCCCTCGTCGATCTTGCCGAGGACGTTGGCCTTGGGCACCCGGACGCCGTCGAAGAAGACCTGGTTCTGCACCTGCTCGCCCGAGGTCATCACCAGCGGGCGGATCTCGATGCCGGGCGAGTTCATGTCGATCAGCAGGAACGTGATGCCCTGCTGCTTCCGGCCGGTCCGCGACGTGCGCACCAGCGCGAACATCCAGTTCGCCTCGGTGGCGTGCGTCGTCCAGATCTTGCTGCCGGTGACGATCAGGTCGTCGCCGTCCTCGACGGCGGCCATCGACAGGGACGCGAGGTCGGAGCCGGCCTCGGGCTCCGAGTAACCCTGGCAGAAGAAGACCTCGCCGGTGAGGATGCCGGGCAGGAAGTAGTCCTTCTGCTCCTGGGTGCCGAACGCGATGATCGCGTGCGCGACCATCCGGATGCCCATCGGCGAGAGCGACGGCGCTCCGGCGAGGATCGACTCCCTGCTGAAGATGTAGTGCTGGGTGAGGCTCCAGTCGCAGCCTCCGTACTCCACGGGCCAAGCCGGAGCAGCCCATCCCCGCTCGTGCAGGATGCGCTGCCATTCCATGCTGGCCTCGTGGTCCGGATACACGCTCGTCGCCGACTTACCGGCGCGGCGTATCTCGGGCGTCAGCTTCTCTTCGAGAAATGCCCGTACCTCGTCCCGGAAGGCCGAATCGGCCTCTGACCACGAAAGATCCATCGATGCTCCCGGTTCTGGGGTGCTCGTCACCGAAGACGAGCGGTGAGAATCACCATTAACTTAACAAGCTCAGGCGGAATCTACCGAGGATTTGTGCCCCACGTCAACAGATCCTTTCGATCGCTCTCCGGATGGGATTGCCCGGAGAAGACGCGCTCACACACGGTTGCAGCCGCAGATCGAAGCACTCCACCCGCAACGCTTTCGAAATAGCATTCTCTCAATACGGAAACCTCGATCTCGCGCGGTCGGCCGAGTGTGCGGCCGCACACGACCCACAAGGAGGAACGGCGTGAAGTTCTGGTGCGGAACCGCGTTCATGAACACATCCGAGATGCCGGCGGTGGCGCAGATGCTCGACACCAACGGCTACCACGGGATTCTCGTCTCCGATCACCTCGTCTACCCGAAGAACATGAAGACGCCCTATCCCGCGACCCCCGACGGCAAACTCTTCTGGCCGCCGGAAACCGAATGGCCCGACGCCTGGGTGCTCATCGGAGCCATGGCAGCGGTCACCACCGACCTGCATTTCGGCAACAACGTCTACATCGCGCCGTCGCGGCCGCTGCTCGAGGTCGCCAAGCAGGTCGCGACCGCCGCGGCGATCGCCCAGGGCCGGGTGTCCATCGGGCTGTCCGCCGGCTGGATGCGCGACGAGTTCGAACTGCTCGGCCAGGACTTCGACAATCGCGGTCGCCGCCTCGACGAGATGGTCGACGCGCTGCGGGCGTTATGGCAAGGCGGATGGGTGTCGTGGCAGGGCGAGTTCTACGACATCCCCGAGATGATGATCGAACCGCATCCGCCGCAGCCGGTGCCGGTGCTGTGCGGGGGAGAATCCAACGCAGCACTCAAACGGGCCGCCCGCCTGTGCGACGGGTGGGTGGGCACCGCCTACACCCTCGAGGAAGCCGAACGCGTGATCGGCCGGCTCAACGGATACCGCCGTGAATACGGACGGGAGAACGAGCCCTTCGAGATCATCGCGACCGTGCGCGGCGAACCCACCCCGGACCTCTACGAACGCGCCGCCGAACTCGGCATCACCGGGGTGATGATCTCGCCGTGGGCGAACTGGGACCGCACCCACGCCGGGGACCATACGGACCTGAAGCACCCGGCCGAACGCTACCGGGAACCGATCGAACGGTTCGCCGAGGAGATCGTGGCGAAACTGCCGTAGTCCACCGCCGGAACGAGAAAACCCCGCATCGCGATCGATGCGGGGTTTTCGCTGTGCGCCCGAAGGGATTCGAACCCCTAACCTTCTGATCCGTAGTCAGATGCTCTATCCGTTGAGCTACGGGCGCATATCCGTATTCAGTTGTTCCGCCGGTGAACCATACACCAACGTGGCGGAGGCGAGAGGATTTGAACCTCCGGTCCCCTGTAAGGGGGACAACTCATTAGCAGTGAGTCCCATTCGGCCGCTCTGGCACGCCTCCTCGGGGGGTTTCGATTCTCTCGAACCGCCGGACCGAAACATTACACATGCTCCCCCAGTAAATGCAAAACGCCTGGTCAGCGCATATGTGCGTCGAACCAGTCGAAGATCCTGCGTCGCGCGTCGACGATCGCCGCCTCCCGCGGATCCGTCTCCGGATCGACCGTCGCGTGCTCGACCGGAGGCTCGTCCGGGCGATGCGCCAGCCCCGGATAGCCGACCACGAGCGTCGGCGCATCCGCACCGGCCGCGGCGTCCTGCAACCGCTCGACGTCGGCGGGCGGCGTGCCCGGATCGTCCTCCCCGTACAGCCCGAGCCAGGGCGCCTGCAGCGACCCGACGATCGACAACAGCGCCGGCGCGTCCGGATGCACCGGCGTCGCGATGCCGCGCGCGGCGACACTCACCACCGCACCCACCCGGCGTTGGGTGGCCACGACGAGCGCGGCGACACCGGCATCGTCGAATCCGATCAGCCCGATCATGTCGGGCGACACACCTCGGCCCGCGATCCACTCGAAGGCGGCATCGACGTCGGCGAACAGGGCGTCGCCGAACACCTCCACCGCGGAGTGCGCCGGCTCGCGATGGAACAGGTGCGGTGCGACGACGAGCCAGCGTTCCCCCGCCAGCGCGTCCATGAACTGCAGCAATGCCGGTGAGAACACCCGCGACTCGTGCAGCAGCACGATCGCGCCGCGCGCTGCACCGTCCGGCCGGATCACCGTCAGCGGGACCTGCCCCGCGTCCCCCGGCAGCGAAGCCGAAACGGTGCTGATGACCTGCATACCGTCAACGATCGCACGACCACCGCGTGTGTGCACGGGATCGCCGAGCGCATAATCGCGTGGTGACTCCACGTACTCGTCCCGACCTTGCCGCTATCCCCGCCTACGTGCCCGGACGGAGTTTTCCGGGGGCGATCAAGCTGGCCAGCAACGAGACGACCGCCGGTCCTCTGCCGAGCGTGCGGGAGGCCATCGCCGAGGCGACGACGACCCTGAACCGGTATCCGGACAACTCGTCGGCGGCGCTGATCGGCGCGCTGTCCGCGCGGCTCGGCGTCGGTCCCGAGCGCATCGCCGTCGGATGCGGGTCGGTGAGCCTGTGCCAGGAACTCGTGCAGATCGCGTGCAATGCCGGTGACGAGGTCGTCTACTCGTGGCGCTCGTTCGAGGCGTACCCGGTGGTCGCGGCGGTGGCGGGCGCGACCGCGGTGCCGGTGCCGAACACCGCCGAGCACGGGCACGACCTGCCGGCGATGCTGGCCGCGATCACCGACCGCACCCGCCTGGTCTTCATCTGCAATCCGAACAATCCGACGGGTTCGCTGCTCAGCCGCGACGAGCTCGTCAAATTCCTGGACGAGGTGCCGTCGCACGTCCTGGTGGCGCTGGACGAGGCGTACTTCGAATACGTGCGTCCCGCGCCCGGCGAGGACCTGCCCGACGGGCTGACCCTCGTGGAGGGCCGCCCGAACGTCGTCGTGCTGCGGACGTTCTCGAAGGCCTACGGGCTCGCCGGGTTGCGCGTCGGATATGCCGTCGCCGATCCCGAGATCATCACCGCGCTCGGCAAGGTGCACACGCCGTTCGCGGTGAATTCGCTGGCCCAGAGTGCGGCGATCGCGTCGCTCGCTGCGGCGAGGGAACTCCTCGACCGGACCGAACAGGTCGTCGCCGAACGCACCCGGATGTTCGACGCACTGACCGCGGCCGGCTACCCGGTGCCGCCGAGCGCCGCGAACTTCCTGTGGCTGCCCCTCGGCGAGCATTCGCCGGCGTTCTCCGAGGCCAGCGCCGAGGCGGGCGTCCTGATCCGGCACTACGGCACCGACGGTGCCCGCGTGACGATCGGCGACCCGCACGAGAACGACGCATTCCTCGCGTTCGCGACCGGCCCGGGTCGCGCATACGCAGGTCTCGAATAGCTCCGACTCCCACCCGAACGAGACCCAACCGTTACCTGCAGGTGCCAGGGGTGTGATCCGACGTTGACACACTCACCAAGCACGACGGCGGACGCGGAGGATGTGGATGGGTGGTCGCGTATCGCGTCGTCGGGGGGTGTCCTTGGCCTTGGCGACCGCGGTCCTGTGGGCGGCGGCCGGCCTGGGTCCGGCGGTCGCCCGGCCCCCCGAGGTCGTCCCGCTGCGCCTGATCGCGTTCGGTGACCTGCACGGCAACCTCCTGCCCCCGCAGGGTTCCCGCAGCAAGGTCGTCCGGTCCGACGGTGAGTCCGTGCCGGCCGGGGGTGCCGCCTACCTCGCCGCGTACGTCCGGCAATTGCGCAGCCAGGCCGAGAACTCGGTGCTGTATTCGGTGGGTGATGCGTGGGGTTCGTCCCCGCTCGAATCGGCGATGTTCCACGAGGAGCCGACCGTCGAACTGCTCAACGCGCTGGACGTGAACGCCCTGGCCCTGGGCAACCACGAGTTCGACCACGGCGTGGCGGAGTTGCAGCGCCTGCGCGACGGTGGCTGCCATCCCGAGGGATGCCGCTACGTCTCCCCGTTCGAGGGCGCGCAGTTCCCGTTCCTCGGCGCGAATCTGTCCACGGCGGACGGCTCTCCCGCGGCGCTGCCGTTCAGCGTCGACTACATCGACGGTGTGCCGGTCGGTGTCATCGGGGTGCTCCCCCGCAACACCCCGGACGTGATCAGCGCCGAGTCCATCGAAGGCCTGCAGTTCGGGGACGAGGTCGAGGCCGCCGACCGTACCGCCGACATCCTCGACGCGCTGGGCGTCCGGTCGATCGTGCTGCTCTACAAGGGTGATCTGCCGGTGCCTTCCGGCCACGACACGTGCGATCCGGAATCCGGTCCGGCCGCGGCCGTCGCCACCCGGGTCTCACCGAAGATCGACGTCATCGTCACCTCCGACGGCGAGAGCCACTTCAACTGCAGTTTCCTCGATCCCCTCGGCAAGCCGCGCACGGTCGTGCAGGGCGCCTCCCACGGGCGCATCCTCTCGGTCGCCGATCTGACCATCGACCGCGAGAGTCGCGACGTGATCCGCGACCGCACCGTCTCGTTCAACCAGGTCGTCACGCACGACATCGCCCCCGACCCGCGGACGAAGGAATTCGTCGACAGGGCCGTCGACCAGTCCGCCTCGGTCGCCGGGCGGTCCGTCGGGACCATCACCGCCGACCTCACCCGGGAGAAGACCGTCGGCGGCGAATCGACCCTCGGCGACGTCATCGCCGACGCGCAGCTCGCCGCGGCCGAATCGGCGGGCGCGCAGATCGCGCTGACCAACCCGGACGGCATGCGCGCGGATCTGACCCACGCCGACGACGGCGTCGTCACCTTCGGCGAAACCTACGCGGTGCAGCCGTTCGGGAACCGCCTGCTGCAGCTCGAGGTCACCGGCGCGCAGCTCGTCGCCATCCTCGAGCAGCAGTTCCAGACCGACGTGTTCGGGCGGTCGTTCGAGCGGATTCTCTCGCCGTCGCACACGCTGCGCTACACCATCGACCGGGCGGCGGAGCAGGGTCGGCGGATCCAGGACGTGACGGTCGCGGGACAGCCGCTGGACCCCGCCGCGACGTACGTCGTCGTTGTCAACGACTTCCTGGCCGCGGGCGGTGACGGTTTCACCGCGTTCACCGAGGGTCGCCGCACGACCGGCGCAGGCGCCGACCTCGACGCGCTGAACGGGTATCTGTCGGCGCACGGTCCGGTCTCGCCGCCGCCGACCGATCGCATCAGCGTTCGCTGAGCCCGAGCGCGCGGGCCAGCGTCGGCCACGCCGACCGCAGGTCGTCCTGCCAGTACGGCCACGTGTGGGTGCCCCACGGCCGGTACTCGACGGTCGCGGGAATGCGCAGTTCCCGCAGCCGGCGGTCGAAGGTGATCGTGCAGGCGAACGCGCCGGCTTCGAGCGGGGCACCGACGGTCAGCACGTCGCTGTCCGCGCCCAAGTCGTAGGGGCCGAGCAGCCCGTTGCCGGTGCTGATGTAGATGTCCTTGCCGCGCAATGCTTCCGCGTTCGTGTACGGGTCGTGTTCCTTCCACGCCGGGTCGCCGGGCGCGCCCCACATGTTGTCGGGGTTCCCGCCCTTGTAGGCGACGGTGCCGCGCACCGAGTCCCGGGCGGAATCACGCGAGATGTCCAGGCAGCCACTGAGTGCCGCGACGCCCTCGTACAGGTCGGGATGGCGGGTTATCAGGGACATCGCGCCCGTCGCGCCCATCGACAGTCCGCCGATCGCATCGACGCCGTTGCCGGAGAACTCGGCGTCGACGATCGGTGGAAGTTCCTGCGTCAGAAAGGTTTCCCACCGGTTGGTGCCGAGCACCGGATCCGGGTTGCGCCAGTCCGTGTAGTAGCTGGCGGTGCCGCCGACGGGAAGGACGACGTTGACGTTCTTGTCGGCGAAGAAGTCGACGATGTCCGTCTTCTGCGTCCAGGTGCTCTCGCGGTAGTCCGATTCGGAGCCGGCGCTGACGCCGTCGAGCAGGTACAGCGTCGGCCGCGGTCCCTGCCCCGACGGATGCAGCACCTGAACCTGCACGATGCGGTTCATCGACGGGGAGTACACGAACAGGGCGGATCGGCGGTCGGTGAGGTGCTCCACGTGGTCCACCCGGGCGGTCGGCACCGGATCCGCCGATGCCGGCGTCGCGCCGAGCAACGGCAGCAGAACCGCAAAGACGAAAGCGGCGATCGTCCCCTTGTACGTACCTCGTTTGTGCATCGATCTCCCCTGGTCCCCCGACGGCCCCCGGTCCGCCCACCCAACCCTCCACGGCTTACCGGGGTCAAGCACCTCGCAGGGTGTGGCGAGCCGTTTCGATCGGTTCGGAGGGTGGCCCGGAATCGCACTTACCCCCCGTATCGCGGTGTTACACAGGCCTCGGGAGCACCGTGTCGGATATCCCGTTCTCATTTGACGAGAACTGGATATGCTGCACTCATGGGAGACGACTTGGGAGCCGGCGGCCTGCGCTTCGAACGCGAGGGCGCGATCGGCTGGTGCATCATCGATCGGCCGGCAGCGCGCAACGCCTTCACCCCGGCGATGTATTACGGGCTCAAACGAGCGGTCCGGCTCGTCAACTCCGATCCGGACCTGGCCGCGCTCATCATCACGGGCGTCGACGACGTCTTCGCACCGGGCGGCGACCTGGGCGGCCGCGCCGAACCCGGCGACAACCTGCCCGACGGCATCGGGCACGACATCCTGCCGTTCCTCACCATTCGCGACAGCCGCGCGCCCGTCATCTCCGCCGTCAACGGCATCTGCCAGGCGGGCGGTCTGCTGGTCGCGATGATGTCCGACATCGCCGTGGCCAGCGACCGCGCGACCTTCCGCGTACCCGAACTGCTCCGCGGCATCCCCGACGCGACCTTCGCGGCCGCGCTGCCCGCGCACGTCGGCGTCGCGGTCGCGCGGGACCTGATGCTCTCGGCGCGTCGGTTCGACGCCGCCGAGGCCCAGCGTCTGGGCGTCATCTCCCGCGTCGTGCCGCACGAGAACCTCCGGGAGGCTGCATTGCAGGCGGCTCGCGAAATCCTGCAGACCTCCCCCATCGCACGTGCCCAGGTCAAGCGCATGCTCAACGAGCGCTACGGACTCTTCGACTACGAAACGATGCTCGGCGCGCTCGAGACCTCACCCGAACCCCGGGAAGGGATGCGGGCGTTCATGGAGAAGCGGAACCCGAACTGGATTCCGGAGAACCTGCCCGGCTGACGAGCGCCCCTCGTTGTCCGAGCGAGTGGTACACCCGTCTCCTTCAATCGACTGAGCGTGCCGCTCGCTCGGAAAAACGAGGGGTGACGCGACCCCGGCCGAACCAACAAGAAACCCCTCACCTGCGACAGGTGAGGGGCTTCGTGGCGGAAGCGGAGGGATTTGAACCCCCGTTGGTGTTACCCAAGCTCGCTTTCAAGGCGAGTGCATTCGGCCGCTCTGCCACGCTTCCGTGGCAAATCCTAACCATAGGGTGATCACCTGTCGCCGACGGCCGCCGCGACCTTGGTGAATATCTGGGCCAGGGTCTTGATCTGAGACTTGCTGAGCAGGTCGATCAGATTGCGGCGGACGCTCGCGACATGGGTGGGCGCGGCCTCGGTGAGGCGGGCACGTCCCTCGTCGGTGAGGGCGGCCAGCACCCCGCGACCGTCCTCGGCGCAGGCGCAGCGCAACACCAGGCCCTCGTCCTCCATGCGGCGGATCTGGTGAGTGAGGCGGCTGCGGGACGAGAGCACGCCGTCGGCGAGGTCGCTCATGCGCAGCCGTCCGTCCGGGGCTTCCGACAGCAGGACCAGGATGCGGTATTCGGCGAGGGTGAGGCCGTGGGCTTCCTGCAGGTCACGGTTGAGAACATCCATGAGCCGGTAGTTGCCGTCCATATAGGTTCGCCAGGCGTGCTGTTCCTCGGCGGTCAACCAGTTCGGCTCGTCGTGTTCGGCGCTCACGCGGGAATTGTAGTCAGCACCCCCAACTTTCCCGACCGGTAGGTCTGTTTTGCGCAACACATGCACGCAGTACCCGACATCTCCGGCGAACAGGAACGACGACGCGATAGTTTCGAACGCATGCGCGCAATCGTTGTCACCGAACCCGGCGGGCCCGAGGTCCTCCGATGGGACGAGCAGCCCGATCCGGTCGCCGGTCCGGGTGAAGTCCTCATCGACGTCGCCGCGACCGCCGTCAACCGTGCCGACCTGCTGCAGCGTCGCGGCCTGTATCCACCGCCGCGCGGCGCCAGCAACATCCTCGGCCTCGAGTGCTCCGGTGTGATCGCCGAACTCGGCGAGGGCGTGACGGACTGGAACATCGGCGACCGGGTCTGCGCACTGCTGTCCGGCGGCGGCTACGCCGAGCAGGTCGCGGTCCCGGCGTCGCAGCTGCTGCCGGTGCCCGACGGCATGGATCTCGCGGCCGCCGCGTCGCTGCCCGAGGTCGCGTGCACGGTGTGGTCGAACGTGGTCATGGCCGCCGGGCTCGAACGCGGCGAGGTGTTCCTCGTGCACGGCGGCGGCGGGGGCATCGGCACCCACGCCATCCAGGTCGCGAAGGCACTCGGCGCGAAGGTCGCGACCACCGCGTCGGCGGGCAAGCTCGACCGGTGCCGCGAGCTGGGCGCCGATCTGGCGATCGACTACCGCACCCAGGATTTCGTCGAGGAGGTGCGCGCGACCTTCGGTGGCGCCGACGTCGTCCTCGACAACATGGGCGCGAAGTACCTGCCCCGCAACATCGACGTGCTCGCGCCCGACGGGCGGCTCGTCGTGATCGGCATGCAGGGCGGATCGAAGGGTGAACTGAACCTCGGTCAGCTTCTCGCCAAGCGCGGGCACGTCCTCGCGACGGGTCTGCGCGGACGCCCCGACACCGGGAAGTCCGGGAAGGCCGAGATCGTCGCCTCGGTCCGCGAGAACCTGTGGCCGCTGATCGCCGAGGGGAAGGTGCACGCCGTCGTGCACGCCGAACTGCCGATCACCGAGGCCGCCGCGGCACACGAGATGCTCGACGCATCCGACACCGTCGGCAAGGTGGTGCTCACGATCAACCGGTGAAGCGGCCCGGTCTCACTCCGTCATCGCGCGCAACTCGCGGACGAGCTGGTCGATCTCGTAGCGCGTGGTGTACGGGGCGAGGCCGATGCTCACGGCACCGCCCTCTTCGCCGACGCCCAGCGAATCGAGCAGCCGGCTGGCGCCGCGTCCGGTGGTGACGGTCGCGATGCGCCGGTCGGCGAGGTGCGCCGCGACCTTCTCGGCCGGTAGACCCGGGATCGTGAAGCTCAGCGTCGGCACGCGGCTCTCGGCGCGACCGATCACCATCACACCGGGCAGGTTGTCGAGCTGCCGGGTCAGCCGGTCGAACAGCCGGTCCTGGTAGTCCTGCATCGAACTGATCGACGTGATGAGCTTTTCGCGGCGGGTGCCGGTCGCTTCGTCGTCCAGGGACGCGAGGAAGTCGACGGACGTGACGAGCCCGGCGAGCAGCGCGTACTGGTGGCCGCCGACCTCGAGCCGCTCCGGGCCGCGGGCGTTCGGGTCGAGCGACATCGACGGAATCCGGTCGAGCTGCGAGGGATCACGGAAGACCAGCGCACCGATCTGCGGTCCGCCCCACGCCGACGCGTTGACGGTGAGGATGTCCGCGCTCAGATCGTCCATGTCGATGTGCGCGTACGGGGCTGCGCCCGCGGCATCGACGACCATCAGGCCCCCGACCTCGTGGACGCGGTCGGCGACGACCCGCACGTCCGGGGCCGAACCGACGATCGACGACGCGGCGGTCAGCGCGACCAGCCGGGTGGTCGACGTGATGAGCTCCTCGAACTGCCAGCTGGGCAGATCGCAGGTTTCGATGTCCACCTCGGCCCAGCGGACCTGCGCACCGTACCGGCTGGCGACCCGCAGCCAGGGTGCGATGTTCGCCTCGTCGTCCAGCCGCGACAGCACCATCCCGGTGCCCAGACCGAGCCGTGAGCTCAGCGCCTCGGCGAGCCACGCCAGGAGCACGGCACGGTCGGAACCGAGCACCACGCCGGCGGGCTCACCGCCGACGAGATCGGCGATCGCCTCCCGCGCCGCCTGCAGCATCGACCCGCTGCGGCGGGAGGACATGTGCCTGCCCGACGAGGACGCGGTGGAATTCCGGAACGCCGTAGACACCGTGCGGGAGACCGCGTCGGGGATCTGCATGCCGGCCTGCGGATCGAAATGGGTCCACCCGTCGCCGAGCGAGGGAATCAACCCCCGGATCCGGGCAACGTCGTAAGCCATGCGTGACACTCTAAATCCCGCTGTCAATGAAGTGACGTCCGCGCCCGGACGAACGTGACGGGGAGTACGCGACGACCGGCCGGGGAACAGCGGACATTCCGCACCTCATCAGGGGTGGGGCGACACCGCGGCCGCCGAGGAGACAAGATGGAGGTATGACGCATCCGGAGAACGAGCCCGTCCTTGTGATCGGTCCCGACGGTCGGCCGGTCGCGGTCCCCAAGCCCGGCACCAACGGTGACACGGCCGCGAAGACCGAGGAGAGCGACGCCGAATCCCTCACCGACATGGTCGAACAGCCCGCCAAGGTCATGCGGATCGGCACCATGATCAAGCAACTGCTCGAGGAGGTCCGGGCGGCTCCCCTCGACGATGCGAGCCGCACCCGCCTGAAGGAGATCCACAAGTCGTCCATCAGCGAACTCGAGCAGGGCCTCGCTCCCGAACTGCGGGAGGAGCTCGAACGCCTGGCATTGCCGTTCGGTGAGGACGCGGTGCCGTCCGACGCGGAACTGCGCATCGCGCAGGCTCAGCTCGTCGGCTGGCTCGAGGGGCTCTTCCATGGCATCCAGACCGCCTTGTTCGCGCAGCAGATGGCGGCGCGGGCGCAGCTCGAGCAGATGCGCCAGGGCGCACTGCCGCCCGGGCTGGGCGGAAACCCCCACAATCCCGAGGAACGCCAGCAGCACAACCCCGGCAGCCCGGGCACCGGGCAGTACCTGTAGTCCCCTTCGGGGTCCGGGCCGGGCGTGCTCTCGGGCGCGCCCGGTACCCTCGGAACCCGTGTCAGTCTCTGGAGCAGCATCGTGAGCCGGGTCAGCATCGAAACGCGCAATGCGTGCGTCGACTTCCCGATCTTCGACGCCAAGACCCGCTCGCTGAAGAAGGCGTTCCTGGGTAAGGCAGGCGGAGCGATCGGCCGAAACGACTCGGACGTCGTCGTGGTCGAGGCACTGCGCGACATCACGATGTCGCTGAAGGAAGGCGACCGCGTCGGGCTCGTCGGACACAACGGCGCCGGCAAGTCCACGCTGCTGCGATTGCTGTCCGGGATCTACGAACCGACCCGTGGTGCCGCCCGCGTCCGCGGTCGCGTGGCCCCGGTCTTCGATCTGGGCGTCGGCATGGACCCGGAGATCTCCGGGTACGAGAACATCCTGATCCGCGGCATGTTCCTGGGCATGACCCGCAAGCAGATGCTGCAGAAGGTCGACGACATCGCGGAGTTCACCGAGCTCGGTGACTACCTGTCGATGCCGCTGCGCACCTACTCCACCGGCATGCGGGTGCGCGTCGCCCTCGGTGTGGTGACCAGCATCGACCCGGAGATCCTGCTGCTCGACGAAGGCATCGGCGCGGTCGACGCCGAGTTCATGAAGAAGGCCCGCGTCCGGCTGCAGGAACTCGTCGCGCGCTCCGGCATCCTCGTGTTCGCGAGCCATTCCAACGAATTCCTCGCTCAGCTGTGCGACCAGGCGATGTGGATCGACCACGGCCGGATCCGCGAGCAGGGCGGCATCGAAGAGGTCGTGCGCGCCTACGAGGGCAACGACGCCGGCGACCACGTGCGCACGATCATCGAAGAACTCGAACGCGAACGCGCGGAACGGAACGGTGTCGTGTCCAACGGCACAGCGGCGACGGGTGCCGCCGGTGCCTGACAGCCCGGAACGGATCATCGGGGTCGTCGTCACCCACAAGCGTCGCGAACTGCTCGGCGATTCGCTGAAGGTGCTGGCGTCGCAGACCCGGCCGCTCGACCATCTGATCGTCGTCGACAACGCCGACGAGAACGAGGTGCGCCTGCTCGTCGAATCCGCGCCTCTGCCGACCACCTACATCGGGTCCAAGCACAATCTCGGCGGTGCGGGTGGGTTCGCCCTCGGCATCCTGCACGCGCTCGCGCTCGGCGCGGACCGGGTGTGGCTCGCCGACGACGACGGCCGCCCCGACGGCCCCGAGGTGCTCGAGACCCTCCTGGCGTGCGCGCATCGGCACGGCCTGGCTGAGGTGTCTCCGGTGGTGTGCGACATCGCCGACCCCGATCGGCTCGCGTTTCCGCTGCGTCGCGGCGTGGTGTGGCGACGTCGGCGCAGCGAACTCGGCGACGAGGATCTGCTGCCCGGCATCGCGTCGCTGTTCAACGGTGCCCTGTTCACCGCCGCGGCGATCGACGCGGTGGGCGTGCCGGATCTGCGGCTGTTCGTGCGCGGCGACGAGGTCGAGGTGCATCGCCGGCTGGTGCGGTCGGGCCTGCCCTTCGGCACGTGCCTGCAGACCGCCTACCTGCATCCGGACGGGGCGGACGAGTTCAAGCCGATCCTCGGTGGCCGCATGCACACGCAGTATCCGGACAACGAGACGAAGCGCTTCTTCACCTACCGCAACCGCGGCTACCTGCTGTCGCAGCCGGGCATGCGCAGGCTGCTGCCGCAGGAATGGGTGCGGTTCGGCTGGTATTTCCTGGTCACCCGACGCGACCCGGCGGGTCTGCGCGAGTGGATGCGGCTGCGCAAGCTGGGCCGCGAGGAACAGTTCGACCGGCCCTGATGCGGCGACCGGCAGGTCTCGCCTGCCGGTCCGCTGATTCCGGACATTCGCGCTGCCGGGTGTCCTCCCCCTTTTCGCGGCACCGCTGCCGCATTCGTGTGACTTGTGCCACAATGCCCATTCTGGGTAATCTGCCGCCGCAAGCCACGCCCGCGCCGCCCGGCGCAGTGGCGTCTCACAATCCGATTACATGCGTGCGCAGTCCGTTTTATGCTCTTCGTCACAATCTTCTGGGGGACAGCGATGACAACTCGTACGACCGCACCGACCACTCTTTGTCAGGCGTTCCAGGCGACCGCCGCGAAATATCCCGACCGGGTTGCCCTGCGCACCCCGGACGACTCCGTCACCTACACCTGGAAGGCTTACGCCGACAAGGTCCGCACGCTCACCGCAGGTCTCGCCGGGCTCGGCGTGAAACCGGGCGACACCGTCGGCCTGATGCTGACCAACCGGCCCGAGTTCCATCTCGTCGACACCGCCGCCATGCACGCGGGGGCCGCCGCGTTCTCGATCTACAACTCGCTCACCGCCGAACAGATCACCTACGTGCTCGGCAACGCCGGCAACAAGGTGATGATCTGCGAGGAGCAGTTCGTCCCGGTCCTGCAGAAGGCCATCCCCGGCACCGCCGTCGAAAAGCTGGTGTGCGTCGACGGGCACCCGGAGGGGACCATCACGCTCGACGAACTCGAGGCCGCCGCCGATCCGTCGTTCGACTTCGACGCGACCTGGCAGGCGGTGGAGCCGTCGGACCTGCTGACCCTGATCTACACCTCCGGCACCACCGGTCCGCCGAAGGGCGTCGAGCTGACCCACGCCAACCTCATCGCGGAGATCGAGGCGACCGCCCCGATCCTCAACCCCGGCCCGGACGACCGGCTCGTGTCGTATCTGCCGGACGCGCACATCGCCAACCGGTGGGGAGCGCACTACACGTCCATCCACACGGGCATGCAGATCACCACGCTCGACGACCTCAAGCAGGCCATCGCGGTCCTGCCGACCGTTCGCCCGACGATGTTCGGCGCGGTGCCGCAGGTCTGGTACAAGCTCAAGGCGGCGATCGACAAGACCCTCGCCGACGAGCCGAGCCCGGTGAAGAAGAAGCTCGCGTTGTGGTCCATCGACGTCGGCCGCAAGCGTGCGCGGCTGATGTCGGACGGCAAGCCGGTACCCAAGGTGCTCGAGCTCCAGCACGCGCTCGCCGACAAGCTCGTGCTCTCCGCGATCCGCAAGAAGCTCGGCCTCGACCAGGTGCGCGCCGCCGTCACCGGTGCCGCCGCGATCTCCCCCGAGGTCCTGGAATTCGTCCTGGCCCTGGGGATCCCGTGCTCCGAGGTGTGGGGCATGTCGGAGACGTCGGCCGTGGTGACACTCAACCGGCCGGACGCCATCCGCATCGGCACCGTCGGGCAGCCCGTGGACGGCGTGGAGATCAAGATCGCGGAGGACGGCGAGCTCCTCGTCCGCGGGCCGCTGCTGATGAAGGGCTACCGGAACGACCCGGAGAAGACCGCCGAAACCATCGATGCCGCCGGCTGGCTGCACACCGGTGACATCGCCGAGATCGACGCCGACGGCTACGTGAAGCTGATCGACCGCAAGAAGGAACTGATCGTCAACGCGGCCGGTAAGAACATGTCGCCCACCAACATCGAAGGTGCGCTGCGGGCCGCGTGCCCGATGCTCGGCGGCGCCGTCGCGATCGGCAACGACCGCCCCTACAACGTCGCGCTGCTCGCACTCGACCCGGATGCGCTCGCCGCGTTCGCGGCCGAACACGGTCTGACGGGAGCACACGAGGAACTCGTGCAGAATCCGCTCGTCGTCGAAGCGGTCGACAAGGCCGTGCAGGTCGCGAACTCGAAGCTGGCCCGTGTCGAACAGATCAAGAAGTACAAGCTGCTGCCGAACATCTGGGAACCATCCGGTGACGAGCTGACCCCGACGATGAAGCTCAAGCGCAAGCCGATCGACGCGAAGTACGCCGAGGAGATCGACAAATTGTACGAGAAGAACTGAGACACAGTATGTTCCGTGTGGATTCGTGTCCGCCCGGCGGCCACGGATCCACACGGAACGGAGTCGTCCCGATCAGCCCCCTTCGCGCACCGACGAGGTGTGGGCCTCGACGATCTCCTGTGCGATCACGCGCAGCTTGACGTTGCGATGCTGCGAGAAGGCCACGAGTTTCTCGAAGGCGGTATCCGCGTCGCACCGGAACGTCGCCATGATCAGACCCACCGCCTCGCTCAGCATGGTTCGGCTCTCCAAAGCCGAACGCAGCTGGCCTGATTCGCGTTCCTTCATCGCGATGATCTCTTCCCGCAAACGGGACAGTTCCAGATTCACCCGCACCCGGGCGATCAGCTCGTCGGGCTCGAACGGCTTCGTGATGTAGTCGTCGGCGCCGTCCTGCAGACCACCGACCGCCGCCGAGGTTCCGGCGCGCGCGGTCAACAGAATCACCGGCAGCCGGGCGGTGGCGGGATCGTTACGCAACTGCTTCAGCAACGCGAGTCCGTCGAGGCCGGGCAACATGACGTCGCTGAGAACGAGGTCCGGCGGCGAATCCTGAATGCGCTGCAGCGCGATTCCCGCGTCGGCCACTGTCTCGACGTGCCAATCCTGTCCGCGCAGCAATTTCCTCAGGTAGTTCCGCAGGTCCGCATTGTCGTCGATCACCAGGATTCGGGGCCGGTCACCGGCGGTTTCCGCCGCGCCGGCTTCGATCGGCTCGTCCATCCACTGCGAACTCTCGGCGAGATAAGCCTCACCCAGAGCGGCAGGAACATCATCTGCTGCAACAGGTTTCGCGTTGCGCACGACGCGCTGCACCGAGACCGTGAACGTGCTCCCGGTGCCGGCCTCGCTCGTCACCGCGACCGTCCCGCCGAGTGCCTGCACCCAGTCCGACACCAGCGACAAGCCCAGGCCCACGCCTTCACCGCTGCGACCGGCCGTGCCCTCCACCCGGTGGAATCGTTCGAAGACCCGGGTCGCCTCGTCGGGAGGTATCCCCACCCCGGTGTCCGTCACCGACAGCACCAACCGGTCGCCGTCGACGCGCAACTCGACGGTGATCGACCCCGCGAGCGTGTACTTGACGGCATTGGACAGCAGGTTGAACACGATGTGCGACCAGATCTCCGGGTCGAGATCGATCGCCTCTGCAGCCGCATCGTCGATCCGGGTCACCAGAGTCAGCCCGGCGGTGCGCGCGATCGACTCGTAGAGCTCGGCACACGCCGCGGTCAGCGCCGCCGCGTCGGTGGGCCGCAGACGCGGACGCACCTGATAGGACTCGGCGCGGGTCGCTTCCAGCAGAACGTCGACGAGTCGCTGCAAGCGCCCCACTGCGCGCCGCGCGATCTCGAGGGATCGCTGCTGCTCGGCGGTGAGGGCGGCAGCGTCGTCGAGGAGGCTCTGCAGCGGCCCGAGGAGCAGTACCAGCGGGGTGCGGAACTCGTGACTGACCGTCTCCAGGAAACGGGTCTTGGCCCTGCCGACCTCGGCGAGTGCGTCGGCGCGGCGACGTTCGGCATCGAAGGCGATGCTGTCGCGCAGCAGACCCGAGATTCTGGCGGCGATCAGCTGGACGAGGGTGGCGTAGTTGTCGTCGTACGCCAGGTTGGGGTTCAGCCCGACCGCCAGCACGCCGATCGCGGTGGCGCGGCCGGGGACGGTCAGCGGTAGCAGCACCACCGTGTCGAGCGGTTGCGCGCCGAGCAGGCGTGTGGGGTCGACGACGCCGGGCGAGCGTTCGGCGACACCGGTGACGACGAGCGGTTCGCGGCTCCTCGCTACCTCGTCGAGGACCCGCTGGACATCGGGCCCGAGAAGCCGGTCGACGTCGCCGATCGTCCCGAGGTCGGCGACCCGATCCCAGGCGTGCGGTGCGGCCCGATCGGGGTGCTCGGTACGCGTGTCGAGGTAGACCGCCGCGACGGGAACGTCGGCCCCGCTCGGGGCGACCGCCGCCAGTGCCTTTTCGCAGATGTCGACGACAGAATGGCCTGTATCCGTGATCGCGACCGTTCCGAGTCGGCTGATCGCCTCGCTGCGACGATCACCGAGCACCGCGGCGGTGGTGTCGGCGGTGGCGACGAACACCCCCGCCACGGCTCCGGTGTCGTCGAAGATCGGGCTGTAGGAGAACGTCCAGTACGACTCCTCGACGAATCCGTGGCGCTGCAGGAACAGCCGTTCGTTCTCGGTGAAGGTGGCCCGGCCGGCCCACGCTTCCTCGGCGAGGGAGCCGACCGCGTCCCAGATCTCCCGCCAGCAGTCCGCGCCCCGCTGCCCGACCGCAGCGGGGTACTTGTCGCCGAGGATGGGGACGAACGCGTCGTTGAAGATCTGGATCAGTTCCGGCCCCCACCACACCAGCATCGGCACTTCCGACGGCAGCACGGTGTTCACCGCCATCCGCAGTTCCATCGGCCAGGTCTCCACCGGCCCGAGTGCGGTCGCCGACCAATCGGTGTTCCGGTGCCGCTCGCGGGCGTCGCCCGGGCCGGCGAACAGCCGTTCGGCCGTCCAGCCGGACGATGGGAGCTCCGCTTCCAACGTTGAACTCCTCCGCTTGTCCTGCCTGCGGGAGCCTTCGCATTTTCCCATCGAGGCCGCGCTCGGGCCACCGGAACGCACAAGTGCGCGTCCTCTGGAAGCGTCGTCCACCTGCCACGCCAGCTGCTGGTCCTCGTAGCCTGGGGTCATCGCCGGTCACTGATCCCGCGGGTAGACGCGGGTGGCCCGGAACGAATATCCGTCCTGCTGCGCAAGTTCCCAGCCGAACTCGACCGTCGCCCCTACGCTCAGGGCACGGAACCCGGTTCCCTCGATGGTGCTCCAGTACACCCAGCAACCGCCCGGGGTGTCGGGAGAGTCCAACACTCCCCACCCCAGCTCGCCGTGCCATTCCCGAACCGTCCCCACCGTCTGTCCCATGGTGACGGTGATGCTTCCCCCGCCGGGCACAGGTTGATCATCGGGATGCCTGCCCAGGGCGGCATCCCTCGCAAAGTCCTCGTCGCGTTCCGGCTTTCCATCCTCGATCACAGGTTCCTCGACCGAGGGATCGTAGTCGGAAGGCACGTTGTCGTACGTGGACATGGCGGTTTGCTGCTCCTCGCTCGGGTAGTTGTCCGTGTCGTCGACGACGAGAGTGAGCGCTGCTACGACCGCTGCAAGCACACAAGCCCCGCCCACCATGTGTGTGAATCTCAGAGTCACGCTGCCTCCTCTCCGACAATGCCGTGAGCGTAGCGGTGACCGAGATGGTCGACAGGCTCCTCGGAAGCGGCCAGCGCCGCATGGCCGTTCCGGGCGCTCGTCACCGCCTCCATGTTGTTTCTGGAAGAACCCGATCCCCGGTCGATCGGTGTGCTGCTTGGCGATCGTCAAACAGCACACCCACGAAACCGAACCCGAACCCGAGCACAGCGGGCCGGGCAGATTTCCACCACGGCGGGCTTGCGACTCGAACACCGCCCACTTTTGCGTTTGTTTCGTTTGCTGCGTATATTTCGCTTGGAGGAGGTGGGGTATGTCCGCGATCGAACATCCGAGTGCCGTGGAGCAGGAACAGGCACGGCAGGCGCTGAACGCTCTTCGGGACGTGAAACCGAGTGCCGACACGTTCGATGTCACCGTCGCCGGCACGTCGGAGTCCGTGCACCTGCCGAGTTCCGCCCTGGAGTTGATCAAAGACGTCTTGGCGAACATGGCAGCCGGCCAGGGCGTGACCGTGGTCCCTGCGCATGCAGAGCTCACCACCCAGCAGGCCGCCGAGCTGCTCAATGTGTCGCGCCCGCACGTGATCAAACTCCTCGACCAGGGCCTCATCCGGTACCGGCTGGTGGGCCGGCATCGCCGGATCCTGGCATCCTCGCTCCTCGAGTACCGACGCACCCAGCAGGGCGATGCGCGGCGGGCCGCGGACGATCTCGCTGCCCTGTCCGAAGACCTCGGACTCTACTGACGTGACCTTCACCGTCCTCTACGACGCGAACGTGCTGTACCCGAACGTGCTTCGCGACGTGCTGATTCGCATGGCCCAGACCGGGCTGGTGCACGCCCGGTGGACCGACCGGATTCTCGACGAGACGTTCCGCAATCTCGCCGCCGACCGACCGGACATCCCCACCGAAACCCTGGCCAGGCTGCGGGAGCTGATGAACCGAGCCGTCCCGGACTGCCGGGTCACCGGGTACGAAGCACTCATCCCGGCCCTGAGGCTGCCAGACGAGGACGATCGGCATGTACTCGCCGCGGCGATCCGCTGCGGAGCGCAGGTGATCGTCACCGCGAACCTGCGCGACTTCCCCGATACCGAACTTGCCCAGTTCGGCATCGAGGCCCTGCACCCGGACGAGTTCGTCATGGACCTGTTCACGCTCGACGGGGCGCGGGTGCACCAGGCGATCAGCGCTACTGCCGCAGCGTGGCGTAACCCGCCCGGCACGCCGGCCGACGTATGCGACCGCCTCGCCGCGGCGGGCTTACCGATCTCCGCCGCGGCGTTGCGCCGCTGAGGCTCACGATGCGCGCCCGCGACCGGATGGTTCCGAAGGTTGTTCTCGTACTGATGTTTTGACACGGCAGAGTCAGAATCAACTTGCGAGACACCTTGGACTGGCATGTCGATCCATTACGGACGGGCGGCGTGGGCCGTCTCGATACCAAGGAAGTCCCGATCCGCGGGCCCGGTTCACCGTGACCGCCCGGGCATCGCCCGGGCGGTCACGGTGAACGAAACCGTGTGCACCACAACCCCGTGGTGACAGACTGGACCGATGGACGGTACCACCGAGGACCAGGCCATCGTCCGTGTGCTCGACAACCTGCGTAGTCAGTTCCCCGGAATCCCGTCCGAGCACATCGAGGCCCTCGTCGCCGAGATCCATGCCCGGTACATCGACTGCAGAATCCGAGACTTCGTCCCGCTGTTCGTCGAGCGTCACGCTCGCGCGCAATTGCATGCAGGCTCCGGCGGTTCGGCCATCCGGTCGAGCGCCGACCCCGCGCCGCCGACGGTCGCGCAGGGACGCTGACGGTCGACCGACGCCGACCGCCGGTGGCCGGGAAAGTCACCGGCACCCCCTGGCAACGACGAGTTCCGGTTCGGGAGGAGCGCGGCAGTCCCGCACCCCTCCTGCATCCCCTCGGAATTCACCGGTCCCCGCACCGCCCGGGCACGCATCTGCTGTTTCGCTGCGCTGACAGCCGGTCGGCGGCACGGCCGTCCGGCATGCGACAGACGAGGACACACCGGTCCCCGGACTTTCTGCCGGAGCCGGCGACGATGCCGGCAAGTGCGGTCGGCGGGAGCGCCGGACGTGCCCCGGGTGACGAGCAATACCGTCGGTCGGCCGGCGGGGGGTGGGAGGAAGACAACGTACGGACCTTGACGCATGATGTGCGGTGCGGTGGTGGCCGCTGCCGGGGGCGACCGGAACCTCGTCGAGGAGTCGTTCGAGGCCGTCGAGCGTATCGGCGTGGAGCAACAACTGCCCCGGTCCCGATTCCCGGTAGTGCGCATCGGACAAGCGGGTTACCGGGTGGAGTCTTCGACTCAGCGGTAGTCGGCGCGCGGCTGCCAGGTCGAGATCGCCCAGATCACCACCACGTCGAGCGCGATGATCGCCATCGCCCACCCCGGGTAGTACGGCAGCCACATGAAGTTCGCCAGGATCGACAACGCCGCGATGACGATCGCCGCCACCCGCGCCCAGGTGACGCCGGTGATCAAGGCGATGCCCACGACCACCATGACCACACCGAGGACGATGTGGATCCATCCCCACGTTGTGAAGTCGAACTTGAACGTGTACTCCTGGCCCTGGACGAGCAGTTCGTCCTCGGCCACCGCGGCAAGTCCCTGGAAGAACTGCAGGACACCGATCGTAACCATGATGACTGCGGCCCCGACCGAGGTTCCCGCGGCGATCCCCTGTTTGACGGACATGCTTTCCTGATCGGTACGCGCATGCTGTGACACAGTTCGTCTCCCTTTGCCAACGGACGCGACGAGGCAAGTGTGCGCCGAATCATGCCTCTATCGCAGGAACTTCGGCTCATTGGCGGTAGCAGAATCGTCGCGCCGCACCTGCTCACAACGAGCACTCGGACACGACGACGAGAAGTACCGCTGCCCCTGCGGTTCCTTCTACGCACCGTGCTGGACCAGCGATACCTCGAAACCTGATCGTTCCCTTTCCTTCGTCTCACGGATGGATGCTCGCGTAGTTCTGCAGGAATTGGGCTTCGACCGCCGACATCGCCGCGATCTCGGCGGGATCGACGCTTTCGTTGGGGGCATGGATCAGGGCCCGTGGTTCTTCGACGCCCATCAAGATGATCTCGGCGTCGGGGTATGTGTCGGCGAGGACGTTGCACAACGGGATGGATCCGCCTTGTCCCAGCATGACCATGGGCCGACCGTAGGCCTGCTGCATGGCTGCCGCGAGGGCCTGATAGGCGGGTCCGTCGGTGCGGGCCCGGAACGGCGATCCGGAGGCTTCCACCTCGATCTCGACGGCGACTCCCCACGGGGCGGCGGCACGCAAATGGTCGATGAGGGCCTTCTGTGCCTGTGGGGCTTCGAGTCCGGGGGGTATCCGCAGGTTCAGGCGGGCGCGGGCCCGCGGCGCGATCGCCGCCGCCGAGCCGACCACCGGCGGGCAGTCGATGCCGAGGATGGTCAGGGCCGGACGCGCCCAGAGCATGTCGGAGACGGTGCCGTCGCCGAGCACGGATTCGGTGTCGAGCATGCCGGCGTCGGTGCGGAACTGTTCCGGTGGGTAGCGCTCGCCGGCCCAGGTCTGGTTGTTGTCCAGACCGTGGATAGTGGTGTTGCCCTTGGCATCTCGCAGGGTTGCCAGCATGGCGACCAGAGCGGCAAGGGCGTCCGGGGCGGCCCCACCGAACATGCCGGAGTGCAGCTCGGAGGTGAGCGCTTCGACGGTGACGACGACGTTGACCATTCCGCGCAGGCTGACGGTGGCGGCGGGTCTTCCCACGTCGGCATTGCCGGTGTCGCACACGAGGATCGCGTCGGCGCGCAGGAGATCTGCGTTGTCCTGGACGAACGCTTCCAGGCCGCCGGTGCCTTGCTCCTCCGACCCCTCGACCACGAGTTTGAGGTGCACGGGGAGTTCACCGCCGAGAGCTCGCAGCGCGGTCAGGTGAACGAGGATGTTGCCTTTGCAGTCGGCGGTTCCGCGTCCGTACCAGCGCCCGTTCTTCTCGGTGAGCTGGAACGGTGGTGTGTCCCAGGCGGTGTCGTCGAGCGGGGGTTGGACATCGTAGTGGGCGTAGAGCAGCACGGTCGGGGCCTGCGGGTTCGAGCATCGCCTCGTCCCGACCACGGCGTGACTTCCGTCGGCGGTTTCTTCCAGGCGGGCATCTGCGAAGCCTTGTCGGTCGAATTTCTGCCGTACCCATTCCGCCGCACGGTGACATTCTTCGGGAGGATATCGGCGGGGATCGGCCACCGATTGCATCGCGACGAGTTCGGTCAGTTCTTCCTTCACCTGCGGCATCAGATCGCTGATGCGCTCGGTCAGATCCATCGGTTACTCCCCTGCCACATCGCTGGTCTCGAGGTCGTCCACGAACTGCTGGAACTCGGGTAGTTTTTCGGGGCAGTAGATCTCGATGATCAGCAGTTCTCCTTGAACGACCCGATCGTCCACGATGACCGGTCGGGTGCCCGGTCCGCCGGCTCCGTTGACCATCTGGGACAGCAAGGTGGCGCGGGTCAACGGAGCATCGGGATTGGCGCAGACGGCCCCGCCGTCTTCGCCGAGCACCCTGACGATCTGGTCGCGCGAGGGGGTGCGGGCGCCGGCCTGGTCCAGGGCGGCGATGAGCTGGTCGGCCTTGGCCTCGGCTTCTCGGCTCGACGAGACATAGGGAAACAGGAGCAGGGCAATGACGGTGAGGATGACGATGACAAATGCGACGACCCCGTAGATGATCATGCGGTCACGGCGATTCCATGTTTCCTCCGCGGTGGTCATGACGAGCTCTCCTCGGGTTGTTTCCACGAAGGCTTGCGGGATTTGTAGAACAGGTAGGGCACCAGCAGGCCGAGGCCGAGCGCGCCGGCGGCGACGATCAGGAAGTAGACCCCGGCGTTGCCGGAACTGAACTGCGAGGGCGGGATGAAGCCGATGAGCAGAGCAGCGAGCGAGGCGGCGAAGCCGACGCCGCAGAGCCCGACGAGCATCGGAGCCCGGTAGCCGCGGGGGTGGTCGGGAAACTTGCGGCGCAGCCGGACCGCGGCGACGAACATCAGCAGGTACATGATCAGATACACCTGGGTGGTGATCACCGAGAAGATCCAGTAGGTGCTCGACACGTCCGGGATGAACGCGTACAACAGGGCGATCACCGTGGTGACCAGACCTTGCGTGACGAGGATGTTCTGTTGCACTCCGTGCTTGTTCACCCGCTGCAGGAACGGCGGCAGGTAGCCTTCCTGCCGAGAGATCAGCAGCAGGCCCTTCGAGGGGCCCGCCAACCACGTCAGCATGCCGCCGAGAGAGGCGGCCACCAGCATGATTCCGATCACCGGGGTCAGCCATTGCCAGCCGAATTGTGCGAACACGGCGTCGAATGCCTGCATCACACCGGCGGTCAGGGACAGCTGTTCGGCGGGCACCACCCAGCTGATGGCCAGTGCGGGCAGGATGAAGATCAACAGCACCAGCCCCATCGCGAAGAACATCGCCTTCGGAAATTCCTTGGCGGGGTTGCGCAACGAGGAGACGTGAACGGCGTTCATCTCCATCCCGGAGTAGGACAGGAAGTTGTTGACGATCAACACCAGGCTGGCCAGTCCGGCCCAGGCCGGCAGCAGATGATCGGCCGTCATCGGAGCAGCCGAGGGGTTCCCCTGCCCGAGGAAGACGGCGCCCAGGATCACCAGCAGCACCCCCGGGATCAGGGTGCCGATGATCAGTCCGCCGCTGGCCAGGCCCGCAACGCCCTTGGTGCCGCGGGAGGAGATGTAGACCCCGGACCAGTAGCAGATCATGATGACCAGGGCGGTCCACACGCCGCTACTGGCCAAAGCCGGATTGATGACGTACGCGAGGGTGCTGGCCACGTATCCGAGCAGACTCGGGTAATAGAAGATCGTCATCGCGAACTGGCACCACACCGCCAGAAAGCCCATCGGCTTGGAGATCCCGAGAGCGACCCAGTTGTAGACTCCGCCCTCCCATCCGGACGCCAATTCGGCCGATACCAGCGATGTCGGGAGCAGGAACACGATCGCGGGCACCACGTACAAGAAGACGCAGGCGAGACCGTAGACGGCCATCGTCGGCGACGGCCGCAGACTGGCAACGGAACTGGTGGTCATCAACGCCAGAGCCAGCCAGGAGATCCAGGGCCCGGCCGGAACGCGGGTCCGTGCCTTCGACTCGGTGGGCGGCCGGTCGGCCGGGATGTCCGGGGCACTCATGAGATCCACCTGTGGGAGATCCGGTGCCGGGCGCTGTGAGCCCCGAGGTTGCATGTCATCCCAGTGCCTTCCTCGTCACGGCGCGATCGAGCGCCCCTGTGGTGGACCTGCGGTGTCGGTGTAGGTGCTCTGTTCCTCGGCGCCATCGGACCATTCGACGAGCGAGACCGCAGCCGCACCGTTCACGGCATCGGCATCGCCGCTCGAGTTCCGCGATATGGATTTCATCGACCACGGTCGTCCTCCCCAGGCCGCTCATCGCCGCATTTCCCGTATGCCCGCAACTACCGAATCTTGCGCCTGCTCAGCCGGACGCCGCAGCGAATTCGGGTAAATACGACCGCTGCCGGCTTCGGGACGAATGAGCGTTTCATCTCGCGGATCCGAAGATTCGGTGTCGGTGATCGACGGTCTCGCCGAACGGATCCGCCGGGATCGTGCATCGAGCACGACCCATCCCCGGAAGCGCCAGGGTGAGCACGTTCGACACCATGCAGATCTTTCGGTGGCCAAACCCGATTCCGACGGTCCTGCCGTGGGGAACTATGGACGGCATGGACGAGAAGGCTTCTCAGGTGCCCGGCGGCGGCGACGGGGAGGCCGGCGCAGGGAGAGACGATTCGGTGGCGGTGCGGTCGATGACCGTGCGCGGTGCCGCCTTCCTGGGGGTCGGCTCGATGGTCGGGGCGGGGATTTTCGCGCTCCTCGGCGAGGCCGGGGCGGTGGCCGGGTCGGCTGTGTGGGTGTCGTTCCTGCTGGCAGGAATTGTGGCCACCTTGCAGGGCTATGCGGTAGCCAAGCTCGGTGCGCGATATCCGTCCTCCGGTGGCATCGTGACTTTCCTGCTGCAGGCGTACGGTCGAGGCCACACCACCGCCATTGCCTCCTGGCTTCTCTACTTCGCCGCTCTCATCGTGACCGCGATGGTCGCCGTCTCGTTCGGCAGCTATGGTGCCGCATTGTTTTTCGACGACTCCGTCGTGTGGGGCAAGGTCCTCACCGCCGCAGTGATCGTGCTCGTGGTCGCGGTCAACATCGCCGGCGCAACCTTCATCGATCGAGTCCAGACCACGATCGTGGTGCTGCTGCTGGCCGTCTTCGCGGTCTTCATCGTGGTTACCCTCGCGGACCTCGAACCAGCCCTGCTCGCCCCCTCCACCTATCCCCCGACGGTGGACATCGTGTCGAGTGTGGCACTGACGTTCTTCGCCTACCTCGGATTCACCGTCGTCAGCTTCACCGGCGGGGACCTTCCCGACCCGCACCGCAACCTGCCCCGCGCGATGTACCTGTCGCTGGGCATCACCGTGACCCTCTACATTCTGATTTCCGTCGGAGTCTTCGGGACGCTGCCGGTGGACGAGGTCATCGCGCATGGCGAGACCGCCCTTGCCGTGGCCGCCCAACCCGCTCTCGGCGACGCCGGCTTCGCGATCATGGCCCTCGCCGCACTGCTGGCGACCTCGTCGTCGGTCAACGCCAACCTCTTTGCCGCTGCCGGATCCACCAGAAAGCTGGCCGAATCCGGCATGTTCCCACCGGTATTCGGTCGTCGAGCATGGGTCGGTGGCACCCGAGGGCTGACCATCTCAGCCGCACTGATTCTGGTTCTGGCCCTGTCCGTCGATCTGAGCGCGATCGCCTCCCTCGGCAGTGTGGTAGCCCTCGCGATCTTCCTCGTCACGTCGATCGGCGCCTTCCGGCTCCGGCGGGAGATTGCAGCGGCAACCGGCATCCTCGTCACCGGAATCGCGTTGACCGTAATCGTGCTCGTCGTATTCGTGGTGCAGACCCTGCGGACCGCCCCGCAGACGTTTGCCGCAATGGTGGCGACGCTGGGATTGGCGATCGTGCTGGAGCTGATCTGGTCCCGGATACGGGCACACCGTAAGTGATCGCAGAGACCGGGTCGCCCCCGATCCCACGCGGTCGTGGTACTCCGGCGAGCTCGTGGGTCTTCTCGTCTATGTGACAGCCATCGTCACTTCCATCGGAATCCTGCAGGGCAGCAAGGCATTCGACCTTGCCTTCCGGGCAGTGGGTATCGGCATCGTCGTGTTCGCACCCCTGATCGTCGTCCTTCTCGCTCCATCGCGAGGACAGCACCGGCATACAGCGCGTCGTCCTTGGCGCGGAAGACCCACACATCGAGGCGACCGGATCCGCTGAAGCCACGGTGGGCGAGCGTCCACACGGCAGGAGCTTTCCGTATCTCCGTCGTCCCGTCGGGGTGGTAGATCGTCGTCGATGTGAGTTGCTTGATGAAGTCGGAAGGGCGTGCCATCGCCCCAGCGTATTCGCGTTCCGACTGGGCCCCAGCCCGAACTCGACACTCGCAGGCCAGGAGTCGTCCAAACTTCGCGCACGAACGCGTGTTCGAGTTGACCGCCCCCACCTCGCGTGGGACCATCCCAAGATCATCTGAAAACAGGTCGACCCCGGTCGGTGCGGGAACACCGATCCGGGGTCTGGGCACACGACAGAAGAGAGCTGTCATGCACCGTAGGCTGGATTCTATCCACGCGCCCGATCGAGGCGCGCATCGGCGAGCGACTCCGCTCGATCCCCTGTCGACGTCCTGACACTTCCGCCCTTCGACCCCGCCGGTCGAGGGGCCACAGGCGTTTCACTTACACGGTTGTGTACGAGGGCCGTTCCGGTAACCGAGGCATGA
>NZ_JBSFRH010000059.1:0-36071 GCF_053589135.1 Rhodococcus sp. NPDC003382 | reverse complement strand
CCGTTCCTGGGTCTCGACGTCGTACTTCCTCGGTGCAGGCATACCAGCATTCTCCTTGTCAGATCAGGAGCCTCCACCTCGACCAGGACGGTTCAGATCGGTCGGTGCCATGGCCTGATCCTGCCCGACCATCGTGGCGGAATTCGGTATCCGGCTGCCGGTGTCCCGGGTAGGGGTTACAGGGCGACTGCGCGGCGTTCGTCCGGACTCTGCGCCGAGGCTGGGTACTCGGCGAGCATATGAGCTCGGAACCGTGCCCAGTCCTTGTCGTCGGCGAGCGTCCATCCCATCCCATACATCGGGGAGACCTGTTGGTAGCAGGACCGGCACACGATGCTGTCCATCGAGCCTTTAGCGGAGGCGTCGCAGCACGGGGTGAGGTGGTAGGCGGTGCCCGCGTAAGCCACGACATGTGCGGTGTCGTCACGGTAGATCTCGACGACGCGGTCTCGGTGCGCTGCAGCGGTGTTGGTCATTCGATCCTCTGTGGAAGCGGTTTGGGGCGGAACATGTCTGAGCGTCCGCATTTTCGTCGGTGGTGTTGCAGCGGGTGTCGGCTGGTGGTGAACTCCGGCGCTAGCGTGGTGCGGCGTTGACCTGACGATCGTTGGAGGAACCCGCCGATGCCCACTCCCACAGTGACACCGATGCGCGGACAGCCGGTTCTCCAGCAGTGGGCTCGGCGGTTCGATCTGCTGGCCGATCCGAATCGGCTGCGGATCCTGCACCGGTTGCATCACGACCCGGACTTGTGCGCCTGCGACCTGGCCGACGCGGTCGGTATACGGCCGACTGCATTGTCACAGGCGCTGCGGCTCTTACGGGAGCAGGGATGGGTCGAGGCGACACGGCAGGGTCGGCTGATGCGGTACCGGTTGGTTGATGCGACCGTCCATTCGTTGCTGCATACGGTCGGCGCCGACCACCGGCACTGAACGGTCTCCCCTGCTCCGCCCACCCACTGGTAGCGGTTCAGCCGAGAACCGCGTCTCCCCAGTACAAGTCGGATCCTGGGCGGCGTCGGCGCATCGCGACTGACGATCCGTGCGCGGCCAGCTGGCTCACGTGCCGATCATCATCGTCGGTGCGCAGCACGACGACCGGCGTACGGGTGACGTGCACTGTCGAACCGGGAGGTCGGACCCGCTCAATGGAGGTGTGGAGGATCCCCGCGGCGATGAGGTTCCGCGCTACGAGCACCAACCGGGCGAACAGATCACCCTGAGGGTCGTACACCGGAACGTCGAAGCTGAACTGGCCCTCGGTCTCGTGTGGATCGGCCGTCTCGGGTGCCGTCCACACCTGCGGGTGCAGTCGCTCAGTGTCGAGCATCAGAGCGGGCAGGGTCGCGCCCCCGTACGCGCGGGCAGCGGCGTCCGCGCGGCCTGCCTCGTCGCCGGTGAGGGTGTCGTAGGTCGAGATCCAGTCGGCGACGCGGAATCCTCCCCCGTCGGGCCACCAGCTCAGAGCGTGGATGGTCTCGGCTGCGGCGTCGTCACCGTCGGCGGTGACCGTGAACGGAGCAGAGAAGGTCAGGTACGCATCCGGATACGGCAGCGCCGCGGCCTGCACACCGAGCGCAGCGACGTCGTCGCCGATCAGCGCCTGCGCGGCCGCGAGCGCAACAGCGCCTGCGGCCGGTGAGGCGATGAGCAGTGGTACCTCGGCCAGTCGATCGGCTCGATCGGTAAGCCACTGGCTGACCATCGGCATCTCCGCGCCAGCAGCGAGGTCGCCGGCGGGCACGGCGGCGACGTAGCCGTAGGAATGATCGAGCCAGGCAGCCAAGCGCACACCGGTGGGCTGCAGAGACGGATTCCAGGCCGCAGCCAGGTCCACCTCGACATGGGAGCGGAGCGCGGCTGCAAGGCGATTCCGAAGCCACGCGACCGCGTCTGCGTGGTCGGTGACCGCGCTGGCAGCGGCGAGTCGGGCGTCCCAGGTGGGGAGCACGTGAACGTTCATCGTGGGTGGACTCCTCGATTCGGAGGTTGGACAGAGTCCTCGCCGTTCGGACGCCTGAGAAGCGGGGTAGTTGTGCCGACGGCGAGGATGCGTCGCTGGCGGGCGAGGTCTCGGGTGCTCGCCTGGTAGGCGAGCACTACTGCGGCGGCGAGTACGGCGAACAGCACGGTGAAGCCGACGACGACCAGGACAACCAGAGTGAACGGGAAGCTGGCGTTTGTCCACGTGAGGGACCAAACGGGATCACCGACACCGTCTGGTGCGGCGAAGCGGTCCAAGCGGTAAACCACGCGCATGAGGACCCATCCGACCGCGGCTCCAGTCACGGCGGCTCCGGTCACGGCGGCACCAGCGATCGCTGCGGCGGCGATGGTGTGTGGGGCGGTCATGGTGGTGACGACGGTAACCATGGGGTTATCCACTTCGTGCGTTCGCGACGACGCCGTCCATCTGCTGTTGACCTGCAGATCCAGACCCGAAAGCACACGAACCGAGCGCTACAGGCTTGCTCGTGCCAGATCATGCCCCACGATTCGGACGAAGCCGCTCCTGGAAGCGATCACCGCCTGAATCGGTCGCCCATCATGAACGCCAAAGGTCGAGCGACTCCCACCCTGGAGGGACCCCCATTGAGCGGATCGACAGCACGTGTGACGTCGGAAACGTCTGCAGCAGCGCTGCGAGCTGTCGGTGCCACTGCGTCTTTGCCTCGATCGACGGGAGGAGGTAGGCGATCACTGCGAGTGCGTTGTACGTACCGAAGACATCTTTGGCGGTCTCCTCATCCCGGAGGTGGTCAAGGAGCGGCACAAGCCCTACCTTAGGTCGCGCTGGAGCGTGCTGGAGCTTCCGGTTGAACAGGCGAGCGTGGTGCGCTGCTACGTTCCGCACGTAGTTCAAGCTGGCGAGCCAACTGACCATGAGCTTCTTGGTCGGTACTCCGAACGCCAGAGCGATTTCTTCGGCGTCCTGCTGGCGCAATCCTCTGTAAAGGACGGAGAGCTGGCCCAGTTCGAGGATCTCGGTGAGCGCCCAGACCGGCATCCGGTCGTCATACTTCTCCCGGAAGTGGGCGACGAACCGCTCGTCGGACTTGGCCCGCCGCTCATCGACTCGCTGTAGCCATCTCGCATGAGAACTGGGCGTCGGCTCTCCCGTGGCGGGATTGGTACCTTCACGCGTGAACGTTTCTGTGAAGCTGGCCGGGTCTGTGTGAGCAAAGGCCGAAGTGCGACCGAGCACGTAACCAATCCTCATCCGTACCGCGACCTCGATGCGTTCGATGCCATCCATCACAAGCATGCGCAGCTGCCGGTCGAAGTCGATGATCGACTTGGCGTGGCGCAAGGTCGTGTCTGGCCGATAACCGCTGAGCACGCGGGTGCGCGTGCGGTTATCGTCGCTCCGATACTGTTCGGACTTCCGAAACGGGTAGAGGTAGCCGGTGAGCCGGTAGTAACCGACCGCTTTCAGGAGTTCAGCCGCTCGGCCTCGGTCGACCACGTCGACTCCGCTGCTCGCCAGCTGCTCGACCTGTTGTTCGAGAGACAGCCAGGGCTTCGTGTACTCCACCATGAGATTCCTTGGACAGAAAATCAGCCCGCGCCTTGCGGCAACGGGCTGATCATGATGAGACCCATGTTAGCACGGCACCCCGAGGGGTCATTCGTAGCCGCCTACGACGGCGTGTTGTTGCCACGCGAATCGAACAGATGACTCAACCGTGAAGGCTCACCGGTGCGCCGTCCCGGCGATGCGGAATATTTTGGGCACCTTACGCACGCGGCCTACCAGTCAGCGCCGGGCCGGTCGGTCGAGTTCGCGGTATTGGCGGTGGGCTTCCTCGGCCAGCCAGGGGTAGGTGCGGGCGATCTGGGTGAGTACCCGCTTCTTGATGACCGTACCGGCGGTCTCGGACAGCTGTTGCCCACCGCTGCTGCGTACACCGTTGCGGTGGGCGTCGTAGTTCGATCCGGTGTGCCGCAGCCAATTCACGCACAGTCGTTTGAGGAACGCCTCGCTCGAGGTTGTCTCGGCCGGCCGCTTGCCGGGCGCGAGGCGGGCGTTGTAATGCGCGATCGCGCGGCGGATGAGCACCGGCGGCGCGAGCTGGACGACCTGCACATCGACTCGTGCGGCCGCAGTCAGCGCCTTGCCGTGGTCGGGCCGGGTCATCGCGTGATCTCCGGGGCCGGGTTGAACGCAGCTGCCGCCTGCTGCGCGAGATGGTCTGCGGTGCCGGAGTCCTCGGCGGTGGCGCAGGAGCGTTTGAGAACCACGCCGTCGATGTCGAGGACGCAGGTCACGTGCATGTCGGCGCCGGACCCGGAGACGCTCGCCGGGGTGAGCCCGCGCCAGGCCTGCCGTTGGGTACTCATGGTCACTCCCCCTTGCGGTGCCCGTGTAGTGGTCGCCGGTGTCGTGGCCGGGGTGCGGGACGTCGAGGCCACCGGCAACTCCTGGGCGTAACTCGGCGGCCCGGGGTCCGGTCCGGTCTGGGGAATGACGACGATGGTCCGCACAAGGTCGTCCTTGGTGGACGGGCAGCGCTGGTTGCTCGCGCTGATGTCCTGCCATACCGATTCGCGGTCGTCGCGCCCGACAATCGATGCGGTGACGATGACGTTTGTCGTGGCTGAGTGGTCGAAACTGTCCCAGGACGTTGCCCTCGCGCCGGCACCGGCATCGGCGGCAGTGTCGTCCGAGACGAAGATCCGCGAGGACTGCCACCGCATCCCATCTGCCTCGGCGCCTGCCGCCTGCCTGGTGCCACCGCACGCCAGCGACCGAACGTCGGTGCCGGACAGGCTTCGGGTGGTCGCGTCGATCGTGTCGACGCCGTCCGACCATGACCGCAGGCTCGCCCCGGTGATCGACTGGTCAGCCGGGAGGACCGATGCCGCGACGTTCGGCAGGTCCGGCTCACGCAGGTCCGGTGCGCCGGTCATCGCTGCCGACAGTGCCAATCCGCCCGCGACAGCGATGACCACGGCGCTCGCGCCCACACCACCGAAGAAGGCGAGGGTGCGCTTGGAGATTCCCCCGGGTACGGGTTCGTCGGTGTCCGTGTCGGGTTCGGTGAGCGGGCGCGGACCGGGGTCCGTCGTGCTGTCGACGGGTGCGGCATCGAAGGCGAGGGCACCGCGGCACAGCACGTGCTGGGGATTCGCCATCACCTTCACCGGGCCGTGCACCCGAGCTGCTGCGGGCACGGCCGGGTCGTAGGCCAATCCACCGCACAGCATCACCCGGTGACTGATCGGCTCGGTGGCCTTCTCGTCGAGCCTCGTGAGTAGGTCGCTGAACTGGGTGGCGAAGTAGCGGTCGCCGGTTGCGTCGACTTCCTGCTCGGACAGCGTGATCCGTCCGACGGGCCGCGGCAGGTGGACGGTGACGGCGTCGTGGTCCGCGAGTGCTTCTCGGGCAGCGCGTATCCGAGGGACGCCGGCGAATCCCCAGCGGGCATCGAGCGCCTGGTCCGGGAATCCGGCGTCGGTGAGAGCGTTGGCGAGGAGGAATCGGTCGAAGATGTCTCCGCCGCTGTCGGATTGAGCACGTCCGATGATCCGCGGGCCGCGCTCACCACCGATGACGGCAATCGCTGACAGATCGGTGGCTCCGCAGTCGACGGCGATGACCCCGGCGCCGACCGGCAGCGTGGGAAGGGCGTAGGCGAGGGCCTTGTCGGACGGGATGAGGGTGACTGTGCGGGTCAGCGCAGCATGCACGATCCGCTGAAAACGGCGCTGCAGCTCGGGTGCCCACGTGGAGGGGACGACGATCACGATCTTCGGGGTCGTCCCGAGTTCGTTGATGGCGGCCTCCAGCACGGGGCGCAGCAGCAGCCCGGTCAGCGCTTCGATCGACCAGGACACCCCGTCAATGACGAGGGATGGCACGTCGAGGCGGTCGACCAGCGGCCCGAGCTGCGCCAGCGTCACCGGGTCACCGTCTCGGGCCGGCCGAGGTTGCCCGGCCTGCACGACCAGCCGTGCCAGCGGGGTGGTGGTGCCATCGATCACAAGTGGGGTCACACGGCCACTGGCGTCACGGACGGCCGCGGCGAGCGTGCACGCTCCGACGTCGATGGCCAGGACAGGGTTGGGCATGCCACCGATGATCGCGGGTCGCTTCTCCACGACGAACGTGAGCGATGTCGGGCTGACGACCTAACCTGTCCTGATGCGTATCGACCATCGGTGGTTACTGGATGTCGAGATTGAGCGGTCAAAGGAGATCGCGCGCCAGGCCAAGGATCGGCCGCGCAGGCATCATCACGTTCCCCAGATGTACCTACGCCGATGGTCGCCCGCAGATGGGTCGTCACGTCTGGTCCGTATGACGGACATCGACACGTCGGAATCGGAGCTGCGCAATCCTGACTCCATCGCAAACGAGCCGTGGTTCTACCAGATCTCCGCCGATGACGTCGATCCGGAGAACGTGCCGGACTTGTGGTTCGAGATTCACATGTCGCACGTGGAAAACGACGCCAAACACACGCTCACGGCACTCGACCAGTTACCAGACGGCCAGCTTCGGGATCGAGCACTCATGACCGACCTCGCCGTGTTCGTCGGGCTACAGAGCCAGCGAACGGTCCGTCGCCGCCAAGGCGAGTTGGACATCGACGCCGGTATTCGCCGATTTGGGGCGCGCAACGTGGTGGGAGAACCGGAGATACTTCCGAGGCTGTGTCTCGCCACAGGACGACACTACGACCCTTCCCGCCACAACGAACTGGCTGATGAGATCACCGCGGAACTGCTCAGCCGCAAACTGATCAGTGACGCCGAAAACGGAGCGAAGGCACGTTCCATCGAAAGCGCGATCGGCGTGTGGCGAAACACGGTGGTGCCGCACTTGTTGATGCAGCGCTCGTGGTGGCTCTACTCGACAGGCGCTCTTGCCACTTCCGACGAGCCGGTGATCTACATCGGAGGGCGGAAGGGCCGCTCCGCGCCCTCTTCATACGCTTTCCGTGAGGCGCCGCTTGTGCTCTTCCCACTCGGGCCCAACCGCCTACTCGTTCTGGCAGATGCGACCTACCGGCCGGCCGGACCCTTCGTGCTTGACGATTCGGACACCGCGGCGATCAACTTCGAGATCGCAGCAGCATGCCAGCGGTTCGTTTACGAGCGGGAAGGCGATGGAATCGCCGCGGACATTCAGGTTCCTCCTCGCCCCGCATTCGATCCGCACACGGCGACGACGTTCTGGGAATCGGTTCATCCACCAACTCGATGGCAGCCCGGCGAAGGTCCAACTTGGCCCCTCAACCGGTGGTCCGCCGAATCCAATCCCTCAACTGGTCGGAACTGAAGAGCACCGGACACAGTGTGGGAGATGGCCCGTCGTCTCCTCACACTGCGTACACGACCGCTCACCAGGCGTGTGGAGAACAGGACAGGCAAGGTCTCCCAGAACCTTCTCCCACCCTTGAGGACCACTTGTGAACACTTGCCCCGTCCTGCGGACCGCCACGACGGTCGCGCTTCTCGCCCTCACCGTCGCTGGCTGCAGCAGCACCGACGCCGACACCAGCACCGTCGAGGATCTGCGAGGAAACGCCGTCACTGCCCTCGACTTCCCCCGCACCGTTTTCGACGGCTGGGAGATCACTGATCCAGCCGAGCGGCCGGTAGCGGCGATTCCTGCGATCGTCGCCGCAGCCGGGACGGGCGAGGCCCTGACCTACTCCCCCTCCGAGTGCGGGCCGGGTGGTCCCCGTGGGGCTGCCCTGTGGTCGACCGCGCGGGGCGGTGACAGCTGGGCCGGACAGGTCGGCGAAAACGCAACCACCGAGCAGTCGTTCACCACCACCGTCGCCACCGCGACGGACAACAGTCTGAACGCCGTCACGGACTTCGCGCAGACCTGTTCGCAGTACACCGTGACCGGCGGCGGGCAGACGGTCGACGTGGTCACCGAAGTCAACAATGAGGAGCCGTTGAAGTACGGGCTCTCCGATGCCCGCCTGTTCACCACCACCGCCACCGTCGCTGGTTCGGGGTCGGTTCACTCGACGCTGACCGGAGTCGGCTACAGTGACGGCCGCGTCCTGACCGGCCAGTTCACCACCACCGGTCGCGTCGACGGCGCCACGATCAACGTCGCTGGCAACTGGTGGAACATCATCGCGACGAAGGCATCCACCTCGACCAGCTAGGCGCGTCCCGATCGCATGGATGCTCAGGTCAACCGCCCGGCACGAAGTCCACTCGTAGGTCAGGGTTGCTGCGGCCGAAGGAGCCGGCTGGCGTGCTGGAAAGGTCGGTCGAAGGCGTCCTCGACGTCGTCGATTGCCCGGTCAACGGCGGAGAGGCCTTCCATGATCTCGGCCAGGGCCTCCCCCGCAGTGAGCGCTTCACCGAGGTTGTCGACAGCGAGCTCATTGGGTTCGAGGTCGGCGTACTCGCGGGACAGGGCGGCTACGGTTCGGCGCAGGTCGCGGAGCTGCCCGAGGGCTTCTCTGGATCGCTCGTAAAGGTCGGCAGGGTTCGTCATTGAGCGGTCTCCGGTGAGTGGTCGACGTGGCGCGGATTACCCGCAGCCTCAGCCGCGGCAGTAGCTCGCCGTTCTCGGCGATCCTTCTCCCACTGCTTCTGCAGCGTCTCGCGTTCGGCGTGGATCTTGGGAAGTGCGACCATCTTTCGCTTCTTCTCGTCGTACCACTTGCAGGGGTAGCGCTTCGGCTCCTTACACACCGGTCAGGTGACGTCGGCCCGGGGCGGCATCTTGGCACGCTTCACCCGGACGATTGATCCGCCCATGCTCATGCCCGTAATTCCCTTGTGGTGTCGCACTCCTCAATCTTCGCAGGTAATACCGACATGGTCAGCCGTGAGAGAGGCGTCGGGTGCGAGCTTCGGGCCATTCGAGCGGCTCTTATCGGCCGGCCGGCGCGCAGAACCGAGAGTGATCCGCGAGGCAGGCGCGCGGAGGCTTCTGAGCGTCGAAGGGGGCGGGCGGGGATGTAGGGTCCGCGCCTACTTGTCCGACCAACCTGCGTCTCTCGGAGTCTTCCACGACGGATGTCCACAACTTCCGCAGCAAGGAGGACTTTTCCAGGACTCAGTCGAGACCGGTCCCAGGGAGCGTCGACGCCGAACCGCCGGCGAATCAGCCGGTGCGGCCCATTATCGTGGCTCCCATGTCCAAGTTCAGGGTCGGATCATCGGTCCTGCGGCGCGAAGTGCTGCACGGCCAAGTGTGGATGACGATGCCGGTGCAAGTCATTGCGGATGACGATGTGCTTGCTGTCTGGATTGAAGACGGAACGCCCCTTGCCTTTCCACCACATCCGTTCGGCCCCCACCCGTGGTCGGGCCAGGACCGCTGGACCGGCAGCAGCGTACTGCAGCTCTACCGACCCACCGATGCCTATTCGGTCTGGGCTTTCTTCAACGACGGCCGGCGCGACTGCTGGTACATCAATTTCGAAAGGCCCTACAGCCGCGGTGACGACTATTTCGACACCGACGATCATGGACTGGACATTGTCGTCAAGGACGGTGACTGGCAGTGGAAAGATCGCGACGATGTCGCAGGGCAGGTTGCGAGCGGCCGACTTACGCCGACCGAGGCCGACGCAGTCTGGCGTGAGGCAGCGCATGTCGCCCACACATTGGACCACGGCATCGGCTGGTGGTTTCGTCGTTGGAAGGACTGGATTCCCGTGCAGTAACCCACCCAGAGCCGGGGGAGTTGATGGATGTCGCGGATCCGTGAGGCGTCGATCCGCCGATGCTTCCCCTTGGCAGTTCTGGTCGGCCGAGGTGAAACGAATCGAACGTGAGGCGACATACTTCGAGCCGGGGCCAGCTCGTCGCCATCTGTCCAACCCTTCGCCACTCCAGTGCCATTGGGACATACAACCTGGATTGATGACAAGTACCGGATATATGGGCCCGGAAAAGGCCAAGGAGATCCGGAACCTGCAGGGGCTCAACCTCGACGCATGGGCTCGTCGGTGGATGCAAGATGGCCGTGCCAGGCGCGTTCGAACTGAGCCTGTGCGGCGCCGTGTCTGTTTTTCAGGATCAATCCGGTGATCTCGTCGGCGGTGGCCATCCCGATCTGTCCGTCGATCGCGTGCGGGCGGTGCAGTGCCAGGACGATGTCGGAGTCTTCCTCGATCGAGCCGGATTCCTTGAGTTCATCCAGGCGCGGCAGTTTGTTCGGGTCGGCCGCCGCCCGGTTGAACTGCGATCCGATGACGACCACGACTTCGAGTTCTCTCGCGAGAAGCTTGAGTGCTCTGGTGAACCGACCGATCTCCTCCGCTCGGGTGATCGCGCCGCGGCCGCCGCTTTCGGATTTCATCAGCTGCAGGTAGTCCACGACGAGCAGCCGCAGTTGTCGACCGGTCTCGGCGAGCGCGGCCTTGGCGGCAGTGGCTGTGCGGCGGATCTCTGACACGTTGCCTGCGCGGGTGTCGATGTAGAGCGGCCACTGGGAGATCTCGGAGATCGCTCCGGAGACGCGGTCCCACTGGTCGTCGTCGAGGCAGCCTGGCTCTCGGAGCTTGTTGAGTTCGACGCAGGCTTCGGCGGAGATCGCGCGTTCGATCATCTGCTGCGCGGACATCTCCAGCGGCACGAACAGGACGCCGTGTCCGTCCCGGCAGGCTTGGCGCGCCCAGTCCATCATCACGACGGTCTTGCCGGTACCCGCGCGGCCGGCGACAGTGACCAGGCTCCCCGGTTGCAGGCCGAGGGTGATCTCGTCGAAGCGCGACCAGCCCGTGCGCAGCCCGGCGGGCACTTCCCCGTTGAGGCGTTGGTCGAGCAGAGCGAAGTACTCGTTGACCTGGTCGCTGATCGATGGCAACAGCTGGGCGGTCGTCGACGTCGAGGCGAGCGCGTCCATCAGGAACGCCCGGTTGGTGTCGAGGTCCTGACCGTCGTCGAGCGCGACCGCGGCCTGCTGCAGCGCCTGCCGGCGGGTGTCGACTGCGGCCCGGTCGGCGATTCGTGCGACGTGATCGGTCGGTGCGGTCGAGGTGAAGGACTCCTGGACAGCGGCGGACAGGGCATCGAATCCGCCGACTGCGGGGAGACTGTCGGCTGATTCGAGGGTGATCATCACGGTCGACAGATCGACGGTGCCGGCGTCGGCAGTTCGGGCGATCGCGATGAACACGGTGCGGTGGGCGGGGATCGTGAACGCTGCAGGGGTCAGGCGGTCGAGGGTGTCTGCGGTGAACCCCGGGTCGTCACCGCGCAGCATCGTGCCAAGCACGATCCGCTCGGACAGCACGGATGCGGTGCTCATAGCAGAGCCCCGCTGCGGCGCAGCAGCTGCTCGTGCATGGTGCGAATCTGTGCAGGTAGCGGACCGGGGTCACGGAGGGTCGGCTCGGGGAAGTGCGTTCCGGGGGCATCGATCATGCGGACGCGGATGACTGCGCCGGGACGGTCCAGTGCCCAGGAATGGGTGTGGCCGGGGCGGGCGTAGGTCTTCGCTTCGGCGCCGTACACGAATCGGGAGTCGTCGACCGCGAGCTTGAATCGCTTGTCGAACGCCTGGGTTGACTTGCCGCCCTTGTTAGCTCGGTCGTTCGGGGACAGCGCATCCTGCACGGCCCGCAGGAGTTTGTCACGGTCCGGGGGCTGCATCGCCGGGATCCGCGGCAACTCCCCCACGACGGCCGGCGCGATGCGGGAGGTCTGGTCCTCGAAGCTGCGGGGAAACGGCATGGTGAACGCGACGTCGATCAGGGCGGGGCCGTCGATCGGGCGCCACTGCACCCCGAGTTCCCGCAGCGCTTCCCCGGTGATGTTGTCGCGCCAGGCGTACATGGTCGGGTCGGAGACCTTCACCCGGCCCGGGGCGACGGCGACCATCGAGCCTTGCGATTTCGGGTCGCCGTGAACGACCAGCCAGATGGTGCGATCGGAGCGCCCAGTCATGCCACCAAGCGCGGCGTCGGTGAGGACAGCGTCGCCGCGGTGGTTGTCGGCGCTTGTGGTCCTACTCGCGGGGGGACGCCGACGACTCGGTGTCCGGAGAGCTGACGGTGGCGTCGGCGTCGTAGCGTCGCGACTCAGACTGCGCCCGCACTTGCGGCACGCCGGACCCGCCGCGACGAGCCAGTTGCAGCCCGGGCAGATCACACGGGCACCGCTGTCGAGCAGGTCTTGCGCCGAGAAGTGCGTCATGTCGGCCGAGGGTAGGGACCTGCTTCTCCGCGATCAGTCGCGCGGCGGCGGCGCATGGTCGACGACGGTCGAGTGTGACCGTCCGTATCCCCGGCAGGAGCCTCTGTCGCCTACTCATCGCTGACGACCATTAGCGGAACCGAACATTTCGCATTGCTTCCTCGCGCCAATCCGTCGTTGAGATGACACGGCCCGAGTTGTCTCGCTTCGCACCTCGTTGATTCCGAGGTACGAATCCCTGGCTCTGTGCGCGAGTTCGTGATTCCTGCTTGTCAGTGAGGAATCGCAGTGCGTCGAAGGTGGCAGCACTCAGCGAGCCGCCCTGTTCCTCGTGGAATCGGTGAATCGTCGCGTGGCAGGACTCGCATACGGGCACAAGGTCAGTATCAAGCTCGGCGCCGAGTCGTTCGTAGGTGTGGTGGTGGAGGTCGACGTCCTCGGTTGCGCCACACCCCGTGCACTTTCGTTCGTACTTAGCGTAGTAAGCGATCTTCCGTTCTTCCCAAGCCCCGGAGTTGATGTAGCGGTCGTAGTTCGCTGGCATGGTGTCCTCCAGTCGTGCTCGTCAGTGCGACGTGGAGTCCGCAGTATTCCTGGTGGCACCGACAACCCCTAGGCCCCGGTAGCTTCGTCAGCTCCTCGGAACATTTGCCACCCCAGCGCTCTCGAATCACTGAGCAGCACCCGATGCTGCGAATCAGCGCATGCCATGCGTGTGGCATGCCCGACCGTGGGAGAACACATGAACTGCAGGAAGATCGTCGCCGCGGCGATGGCCGGCACCGCCCTCACCCTCGGCACGGTCGCGGCCGCCGCACCGGCGTCGGCCGAGACCGTCACCGATTACCAGGCCGACGGTGTCAACATCCGATCTGCTCCGGACGGCCGGTCAGAGGTGATCGGCCGCGGCTACATCGGACAGGGAGTCACGATGTTCTGCGGGACATACGGGCCCGACGCCAGCGGCCCGCAATCCAACTACTGGATCTTCTCCCGCAACAACGCCACCGGTGTCGAGGGGTGGAGCGCCGGCAGCAGTTTCCAGGGGGTCATCAACCGGTTGCCCGACTGCTGACCGATCCATGGCCCACTCCTTCGGGCGACGGTGCCCCCGCTCCGAACACCTGGGGCGGGGGATCCGTCGCGTGAAGGCGGTCGGGCGATGTCGAGGAGTGGTTCCTACCTTCCTCGGGTTCGGTGGAGAACATGCCGGTCACACTGCACGGCGCGGAGTCAGCAACCAGCGATGCAACGACTGAAACACTGTCGGTGATCGTCTCTAGCGTTGCAGGCACCAGTTCACGACGAGCCACCAGGAGAGCTCAATGTCCACCACCGCGTCCCGCCCCGCCAACGGCGTCGCTCGCTTCGTTGCTTACGACCGCAACCCGGTCCGGATCGGTAACCCGGAGGATGGCACCGCGATCTCGGTGCGTGCGGAGACGTTCGTCGAGGAGTACGCCTCGATCGCAATCAAGGATTTCGTCGAAAAGTCCACCGGCGACGGCTTCGACACCGTGTACGTGAAGTTCGACGCCGCATCGACCGGCGCGCAGGGCATGAAGCACGACTTCGGCGCCTCCGCTGAGCCGGGCGGTGCTCTTGCTGCTCGTCTGCGTCATGCCTTCGAGACAGGCACGCCGGTGTATGTGGCGATCGAGACCCGTCGCCGCAAGCACGTGGAGAACAAGCGGGACGAGCCGATCGACCCGCGCACCCCGATCCACACCCTGCGCGGTGCCACGGGTGAGTCGCTGTCGGGCCAGCCCCAGGCGACCAAGGCCAACTGTGTGAAGGTCATCGTCGCCGCCGGTTCCGTCGATGACCCCGCCGACACCGCGATCGCCTCGGATAAGGACCTGCGTTCTGACATCAGCGAGTGGACTCAGCTGCGCGGCAACAAGCTCGGGGATCTGCCGCCGGAGGGCTGGCGGTGCCTGGTGGCCGACGGCAAGCGCACCGGCGGCATCACCAACACGACCCCGACCGGGGGCAGCACGGATGTCGATGCAATCGCCGAGGCCATCGCCGGGAAGATCGCCGGCGTGAAGGGCGCACCGGCCCGCCAGTCGCAGCCTGCCGCCAACACTGTCGTGCGCGGTCGGCCGGGTCTGGTCGCCGAGGCGAAGGCATGGGAGCCGGTCAACAGCGATGGTCGCCCGAACATGGGCTCGTACCTCGCGGCGAAGCTGCGGGCCACCCACCAGTCGGCGGTGCACCTGTTCCAGGACGCCCTGACCGCCGTCGAGGAGTCCGAGCAGCCCGAGCTGACCGAGGAGCAGTCCCTCGAGCACGCGTGGCAGCTGACCGAACTGCTGCTGTGGCTGGCCGATCAGGTGCAGAAGCACGTCGTCGGCACGGTCAACCGGAACGAGTCGTCCCACAAGGAAGCGGGCCAGTGGGTGCAGCAGGTGATCACGACCCGCTACCCGTACGCGGTCGAGCACATCACCGACGACCGCGCGCGCCGCGAATGGGCGAAGGTCGTCGGGAAAGCGGCAACCGAGGACTTCGCGCGCACCCAACGAATGATGGCCGCATACCTGAACATTGACCTGGTTCCTGCCGAGGATCCGCAAAAGAATCCTGCAGGGCGCGAGGAGAACACCGCGGCACAACCGTCAGCCCAGCAGACCCAGAACGGCAGCGACAGCAACGCGCCTGCACAGCGACAGCCGAGCGGCAGCGACAACGCCCCTGCACAGCAGGTCCAGCAGCAGCGGCCGCCCCGGCCGCTGACCGCCGGTGAGGATCCGAACGCGGTCGCCGCGTGGAAGAACCTCGCAGAGGCATGCGGCATGGGCGAGTACATCGACGATCTGCGATTCATCCTCAAGGCCACCTTCCAGGCGCCCACCGGCGTGCTCGGGGAAATCGAGGCAAGTGCCTTCACTCGCCAGGTCACCCAGTGGGCCACCGACCCGATCGCTTTCCGCCAGCAGGCGGGCCAAGCCTTCAACAGCGACCCGGAGAACCACAAAGCCAGCTGACACCAACGCTTTCCGGGCGCAGGTCACGGGATCTGAAACACCCGCCACCTGCGCCCGGGATGCTCGACCTCACTACCACCGCACCACCACACGAAAGGCATCACCATGGCAGGCGACACCGTCATCACCATCGTCGGCAATCTGACAGCCGACCCCGAGCTGCGATTCACCCCCGCGGGTGCCGCAGTCGCGAACTTCACCGTCGCGTCCACCCCCCGCAACTTCGACCGTCAGTCGAACGAGTGGAAGGACGGCGAGGCACTGTTCATGCGCTGCAACATCTGGCGCGAGGCTGCCGAGAACGTCGCCGAGACGCTGACCCGCGGATCCCGGGTGATCGTGCAGGGGCGCCTCAAGCAGCGTTCGTACGAAACCCGCGAGGGCGAGAAGCGCACCGTCGTCGAGCTCGAGGTCGACGAGATCGGCCCCTCGCTGCGGTACGCCTCCGCGAAGGTCACCAAGGCCAACCGCAGCGGCGGCAGCGGGGGCGGCTTCGGCGGAGGCCAATCCAACTCCGGCGGCGGTGCTCCGGCGGACGACCCGTGGGGCAGCTCGCCGCAGAACGGAAACTACGCCGGCGCCAACGCCGGTGGAAGCGACGAGCCGCCGTTCTGATCCGACCATCTATCCCGACGGCGGCAGGCGCCAATCCTGGTGTCTGCCGCCGTTTCCTGTGAAGGGAGCAGCCATGACGCGCGCCACCGACACCACCGACTGTCCGGGAACCCGGTGCTCTCACTGCGGCAACCCCGGCCCGGCACTACCGGAGGGCATCGACGACGACGACGGCCAGACCTGGTTCGCCGACGGCGACATCAGAGTGGACAACACCGGACATTGGGGACCGACCGTGTACATCCGCGGTGTCGAGACGACCCCCAAGGGGCTCCGCGCGGAGGCGATGGAGATGCTGGCCGCCGCTCGGGCCGTTGAACTTGCCACCAGAAATCGCCGGTGAAAGGCCCAGCGGACAGACGGCACCGATGAGCGAGCCCCGGTCACCAATTGGATGACCGGGGCTCGCTTGCTGGGGAGATTGTCAGCGCTGCGCTTGCTCGCCAGGCTTGAGCTGGCGGGCTTGGACGCCGAAGAACAGCACGGCGATCAGACCTGAGGTGACCATGGGTAACCCGGTAGTCCACGAGATGCTGGGCTGGAAGATCAGAACGACACCAAGGACCGCAAGCAGTGCTCCAAAGATCGTGAGTCGCACGGCTCGACGGCGAGTGAACACCCTGTCGACCTGCGTCATGAGTTCCTGTTCGTTCGTCATCGCCCCTCCGCGATCGGTTCGGTCTCTCTCGTTCTGATGTCGGTCAGGAAACTATCCCCCATGTGTGACAAGAGTTGTGGTCGACAGCGGGGTACAGCCAGGCTCAGTCGTCATCCCAGACCAGGTTGTGCAGGCGCATCGCTTCGACCAGGTCGGGGTCGTGCTCTTCGACGGGTCCGTAGTCGAGCACCATGACGTTCTTGCTGACCGGTCCATCGCCGGGACGCTCGTACAACGCCCAGAGCACCAGCCCGTCACCATGCCGAGATTCGAACCGGATCCCGGCCACCGGCTCACCGTCCGGATCGGAGAGAGCGTTGACCCACTGGGAGATCGCCTGAGTGAGGGCGCGCGGCCGGCCGTCGCGGATCGCCGCGGTGTCGAGGTCGAGAAGACCGTGCCGGATCGCGTGGGCCCGGAAGGTGGTCCGCAGGGTCGCCACCGACTCGGCGTCGCCCGGCACGACGAACCACCCGCTGATCGCACCGCTGCCGGAGACCCGGGTCGACATCCACGACCGGGGGACTCGGCCCGGCGCGATGGTGGGGAACTCGTCCTCATCGTCGACGATGTCGTCGAGCGCGGCGCTCAACTCCTCGCTCTTGCGGGCGTAGGCGAGGACCTCGAGGTAGCAGGACAGTCGGGACGCTCCGACGTACAGGGTCCGCCACACCCCAGCCGGGTCATCCCAGCGGCCGGTGAATCGGCCGTCGGTGGCGAACTCCCACGGGGTCCATTCCCACGCGGTCGGTGGGTAGCCGACGCGGTAGGCGGCGGCTCCCTGGACGTGGGCGCAGCAGACATCGCCGCGCGGGGTGGGGATCAGTGTTCGGTCGGGTGCGTTCATCCGACCGCCGCGAACTGACGGGCAGCGGCGAGGACCTGCGGGCCGACGTCGGGAAGATCGCCCTCGCGGAGCAGCAGTGCCGGCGGGCGGTCGTCGAGGATGGGGTTCAGGCCCTGGAACCAGGTCTGGGCCACTGCCGGGGTGTCGCGTTCTGCGATCAGTCGGGCGGCGCGGTAGGCGATGCGGAGGCGTTCGACGTCGGTGTCGTTGTTGATGGTGCGGGTGCCTTCGGCCCACTGGCGGACGGCCCGGGTTTCCTTGACCTTCCCGAGGTAGGCGACGAGCTTGGCGCCGAGCAGGTCGCGCAGCGCGGTGACCAGCTCCGGTTGGGTCATGCGGGCGGCGTCGTTGTAGGCGGCGAGGTCGGGTCGTGGGTGTGCGGTTGTCATGGCAATCCACCTCCTAATCACAGGGTAAATCACATATTCAATGTCGTCCATGTTCCCGTTCGGACCGGCAGGCGCCCAGGGGGCAACGCAGACGAGGGCGGCTCACCGCCGTGTGGTTGGGGCGGTCAGCTCCCCGAACTTCCCGCGCTGCCGATGCCGTCGCTGTCGCCGGCCCGGACCAGCCCCGTGATCGTGCCCTGCAGATAGTCGCCCCGCGAGGTGATCAGCGCCGACATCTGCAGGGTGTCGTTGACAAGGGTGCCGGACTGACCGGACTCGGAGACCACCACGCCGGTGGCGGGGTCGATCACCGCGAACGCGAATCGGTCGAAGGGGGTCGTGGTCGGCTGCCCCTTCCGAACCACCGTGTACAGGTGACCGTCCGCGGTCGACAGGTGCGGAACCGCCGAGCTGCGCACCGCGTTGTCCCACACCACGTGGCAGCCGGAACAGTCGATGTCCACCCGGGTCATGCCGCTGGTGAACGGCGCGGACGCAGGCACGGCCGGACCTGCACCCTCCGGCACCGTCGGTATTAGGCCGTTCTCGCGAACTTTGAGCACCAGGGCGTCCGCGGCGACAAACGTGTACGGGCACTGGTCCAAGGGTCGGTTACGGAAAGCGTCGACCTGCTCGTCGAGTGCTTTGCTATGACGCTGACCTGCGATTTCGACAGGTTGGTGATACCTAACGTGTCGACGAGTTTGCCCATCCTTCGGGTGGATACCCCGAGCAGATAGCACGTCGCCACCACGAGGATCGGGGCCGTTCGGCGCGCTTGCGGCGCTGCAGCAACCAATTCGGAAAGTACGAGCCCTGCCGCAGCTTCGGGACGATTCGAGTGCTTGATCGAACACCTGCCGAACGAATACATCTCCCCCCACTGGGAGGTTGTGGGGGGAGATTGGAGCGAACTTGGCTCCGACCAACACTCCTGGGGTGAGCGACCTACCTAGCATCTCCGTGTACGAGTGCAGGCCTCGGAAGCCGAGGGCCGTTGCACGAAATGGCCAGATCCACATCCTCGAGATGAACCGATCGTTGCGAGAAGGGCTGTTCGATGTCTGTAGACGGCCGACCGTTGAGGGTGAGCGCCATCGGAAGGAACCTCCGGGTCGCACCGACGGCAGCCGGTGCGTTCTACGCGACGTCGATGGAGACGTTCCGGTGCATGTTCAAACGCCCCTTCCATGCCCGCGAATTCGTTCTGCAGGCGTGGTTCATCGCCGGTGTCTCGATCATGCCGGCGCTGCTCATGGCGATCCCCTTCTGCATGATGTTCGTCTACCAGATCAATATCCTGCTCGCCGAGATCGGCGCGGTCGATCTCAGCGGTGCCGGGGCGGGCGTGGCCATCATTCGCGAGATCGGCCCGGTCGTAACCGTTCTCGTAGTTGCCGGGGCGGGTTCCACCGCTATCTGCGCCGACCTGGGTTCGCGAACGATCCGCGAGGAGATCGATGCGATGAAGGTGTTGGGCATCGACCCGATTCAACGTCTCTGTGTGCCGCGGGTACTGGCATCGACACTGATCGCCATGTTCCTCAACGGCCTTGTCTCAGCCGTCGGCCTGGTGGGCGGGTACATCGCGACGGTGTATATGCAAGGTGCGTCACCAGGCCAGTACGTCACCTCGATCTCGATTCTGACCGGTCTCGACGACTTCCTCATCAGCGAGGTGAAGGCCGCTGTCTTCGGCATGCTCGCCGGACTCGTCGCATGCCATCTCGGCCTGAATGCGAAGGGCGGACCGAAAGGGGTGGGAGACGCGGTGAACCAGACCGTCGTGTTCAGCTTCCTGCTCCTGTTCCTTGCCAACTCGGTCATCACCACTCTCGCGCTGCACTGACAGCGCTCCACAACGCCGCACAGTCGGCTGTCACCAGGAGATTTTCGTGTCGAAAGCAACTCGGGCCACCGGCTCGAGACCCCGGGGTGCAGCGCTCGCGCTACGCGCGGTCGATGCACCGGTCGGCTATTTGGAGGAGATGGGGCGGCAGTTCCACTTCTACACCCACACCGTCGCCTCCATCCCGCGCACGATCAGGCGCTACCGGAAGGAGACGATCCGGTTGCTCGCCGAGGTCAGCATGGGCACCGGCGCCCTCGCCGTCATCGGTGGAACCCTTGTCGTCGTTGCCCTTCTCACGACCGCGGTGGGCTACGAGGTCGGCCAGCAGGGAGTGACCTCACTGGGCCGCATCGGGATCGGCGCGCTCTCCGGCTTCATCTCGGCCTTCTTCAATACCCGCGAGGCGATCCCCGTGATCGCGGGTATCGCCCTGACAGCAACGGTGGGCGCGGGCTTCACCGCGCAGCTCGGTGCCATGCGTGTCAGCGAGGAGATCGACGCGATGGAGACGATGTCGATTCCGTCGCTCCCCTACCTCGTCACGACGCGTGTCGCCGCGGGGATCATCGCGGTGATTCCGCTGTATGCGGTCGCACTGTTCGTGGGATATGTTGCCACCCAGCTGGTTACCGAGTTCCTCGGCGAAGCGAGCGGGACCTACCAGCACTATTTCAACGTGTTCCTCGTTCCCAGCGACGTCGCGTGGTCGATGGTGAAGGTCGTCGCCATGTCCGTGGTGGTCATGTGCGTGCACTGCTACCACGGCTACAACGCGACGGGCGGCCCCGCCGGCGTCGGCGTCGCGGTCGGTCGTGCCGTTCGCACCTCGCTGATCGCGATCATGGTCATCGATCTGCTCATCGGCATCGCTGTCTACGGCGGATCCGCCGGCGCCGTGAAAGTGTCGGGCTGATATGGGTGGCCACCTCGAAGAACGGAGCCGCCTCGCCTACGTACTGCTGGGCGTGTGCCTGGTTGCGCTGATGGCGTCCGCCACAGTTGTGTGTGTCGGCGCCTATCGCGGATCGTTCACGTCGACCGTTCCGGTCACGTTGTACTCGGCGCGGTCGGGACTGATGCTCGAACCCGGTTCGGACGTCAAGATGCGTGATGTCGTCGTCGGACGGGTATCGAGTGTCCACCTGGTCGACGGTCAGGCCGAGATCGCCCTGGATATCGACCGTGACCACACTCGGGCGATACCCGAGAATGTCACGGCCGTGATCGACCCGACCACCCTGTTCGGGCGGAAGTTCGTCACACTGATCCGGCCGGAACACCCCTCGGCAACATCGGTGTCGGCAGGTTCGGTCGTCCGGAGTACCGGCGTTGCCACCGAGGTCAACGACCTCCTGGACTCACTCGTCACGGTCCTGCGGACGGTGGAGCCGCAGAAGGTCAATGCCACCCTGAACGCACTGTCCACCGCCCTGCAGGGGCGCGGCGGGGACCTCGGCGACATGATGGTCGAGCTCGACACCTATCTGTCGGAATTCAACGGCAGCCTCCCCACTCTCCAGCGCGACCTGGTCAAGGGCGCCGAGGTCGCCGATGTCCTCGCCGACGCCGCTCCCGACCTCCTCCGAACGATCGACCGGGTGAGCGCAACCAGTGACACGATCACCGAAAAGGAACAGCAGTTCAACGCATTCCTTCTCAGCTTCAGCGGTTTCGGGAACAGCGGGCATAGCCTGTTCGAGGCCGCCGGAGTCTCCCTCGAATCGACACTCGATGCGTTCGAACCGACGACTGCGCTGCTCGCGCAACACGCCCCGATGTACCCGTGCTTCCTTGCCGATCTGGATCAGGCCAACCGGTTCCTCGAACGCACGGTCGGCGGCAGCGATCAGCCGGGCCTGAACATCCTCGGGACACTGCTGATGGGCGACCCTCCATACACCTACCCGGAGAACGCGCCGCGCAACGGCGCAGACGGCCCACCGCGGTGCTACGACCCGGAACAACCTCCCGGCCACACTCCGTTCGACGACGGCAGCGACGCGTACCGACCCGCCCGGACAATGGAGGACCTTGTCGGTAATCCGTTTGCCCAGCTCATGTTCGGAGGTGAAGGTTGATGACGAGGGGTCCGGGAATCAAGCTGCTCGCCTTCGTCCTCGTCACGTCACTGACCGGGTTCGGCGTGGCCACCGTGGTCGGCAACATGCGGTTCGGCAGCACACACACCTATCAAGCGGTCTTCGCGAACGCCTCGGGACTCGGCAACGGTGAGGACGTCAAGGTCGGCGGAGTGCCGCTGGGCAAGGTCGAGGATGTCGAGGTGGCCCCCGACGGCACCGCTGTCGTCTCGTTCTCCCTTTCGACCGAACGCCGGCTGACGGCGGGAACGACCGCGGCGATCAGGTACAAGAACCTGATCGGTGACCGCTACCTGGAGCTGTCGAACGGAGCAGGCGCCATCAGCGCACTCGAGGGTCCCATTCCGATCGAGCAGACCACACCGGCGCTCGATCTCGATCAGGTGGTCAACGGTTTCCGGCCCCTGCTTCAAGGCCTCGACCCCGATCGGACCAATCAGCTGACGACGTCGCTGATAGAGGTGCTCAACGGCCAGGAGGAGAGCATCGGCCGCCTGGTCGCCCAGATCGGAGCACTCAGCAACTCCCTGGCGGATCGAGATCAGGCGATCGGCCGGGTGGTGAGCAACTTCAACACGGTCGTCGGGACGGTGAGCGACCGCAGTGAACAGTTCTCGTTGCTCATCGATCAGCTCCAGAGGCTCGTCGAGGGCCTCGACGGCGATCGTGACCAGATAACGAATTCGCTGACGAGCATCGATCGCGTGACCGACACCCTGGCCGGGGTGCTAGAGCAAAATCGTCCTGCGATCGCGGAGGACGTGGTCGCGCTCGGCGATCTCGCAGGAAACCTGAACGCGAACACGGAGACGATCGACCTCGTGCTGTCGACATTGCCGGAGAACTACCGGCTCATCTCACGCGTTGCCGGGTACGGCAGCTTCGTGAACTTCTTCGTGTGCGGCCTCGCAGTCAAGTACGCACCCGGGCCGGGCGGTATGACACCGATGTTCACGGCGCCCGCAGAAAGGTGTCGGTGATGATCGGCAAATCATTCCTCGAACGCGACGCCTTTCGGATGGGTCTCATCGGGACGGCACTCTTGATCGGAGGCCTGCTCCTCGCGTTGAACGTCAAGTCGATACCCGGATTCAACGGAGCAACGACATATCGCGCCGAGTTCGCCGATGCCAGTGGCCTTGCCGTGGGCGACTCGACTCAGATAGCTGGAGTGAAAGTCGGTGAAGTGACATTGATTTCACTTGGCGAAGGCAAAGTGGACGTCGAGTTCGACGTCGACGGTGGTTCCGTTACTCTCGGTGACGACACCTCCGTTGCAATCAAGGTCGAAACCGCACTCGGCCGGCGCTACCTGGAGATCACACCAGGAAATCACGGACAGCTTGCCGCAGATTCCACCATTCCGACTTCGCGCACCACTTCCGGATACGACATCACCCGGGCGCTGGAGGAGGTCACCGGTAAAGTTTCCGAGACCGACACAGCAAACCTGTCAGGTGCACTCGATCAGATCGTCGCGGTCGAGAACGAACTCCCACCCGATCTGAAATCGTCCCTGGACGGCCTGTCACGACTGTCCGACACCGTGGCGAGCCGAGACGAAGAACTACGCCGGCTACTCGCCGGAGCAGCCGATGTCTCCGGCATCCTCGCAGAGCGCGACGCCCAGGTTGCAGCGCTGTTCGGCCAGGGCCAAACACTCTTCGCCGCATTGAACAACCGGTCGGACACCATTCATCGCGTCCTCGTGCAGTCACGCCAGGTGGCCGACGCACTGACCGGACTCGCCCGGGACAACTCCGCGACGCTCGGACCCACGCTCGATCGATTGAAGACTTTGGTGACGACATTGAACACGAACTACGACAACATCGACGCGTCGCTGACCGGCCTCGAACGGTTCACGAAACAGGTCGGTGAAGCGGTGGGCAGCGGACCGTTCTTCGGCGTACTGCTGCACAATATCGTCCCGGCTAATCTCTCCGGTCAGCTCCCGGGAAGCCTGGGAGGGCCGCGGTGATGACCTTCCTACGCGAAACAGCCGCCTCGCCCACGGCCAAGGCACTGGCCGCGATCGTCGCCACCGCCCTGATCGGACTGGTCGCTGTCGCCTGGGCCCAGAACCGCGCCGTCAATCACGTCACTGCGTACTTCCACAACACCACCGGCATGTATGTCGGCGACCGGGTGAAGATTCTCGGCGTCGAGGTCGGCCGCATCACCTCGATCCAACCGGACGGTGAACGCGTACGGGTCGAGCTCGAATACGACAACGACTACCCGGTTCCTGCCGATGCGAAGGCGGCCGTCGTAGCGCCGACCCTGGTGACGGGTCGATACATTCAACTGGCACCCGCCTACACCGAGGGACCCACGCTGGCCGACGGCGACGAGATCCCTCTCGACCGTACAGCCGTGCCGGTCGAATTCGACGAGGTCAAGAAGCAGGTCGTCAAGCTCAGTGAAGACGCCGGCCGCACCCCGGAAAATCCCGACGGCTCGCTCAACGAATTCGTGAGCAGCACCGCACGTACGCTGAACGGAACCGGATCCGCACTCCACGATTCCCTCACCGATCTGTCGGATGCCGCTACGACACTTGCTGCCGGTGGCGAAGATCTGTTCGGTACGGTCGCGAGCCTGCAGCGGTTCACCACATCTCTTGCAGCAAACGACGAGCAAATCCGTTCGTTCAGTGAGGAACTCGCGAGCGTATCGGGGATGCTCAACGCCAACCGCACCGAACTCGACGCGCTCCTGAGCAGCATGCTGACGACGTTCGACGAGGTCACGGTGTTCATCGAGGACAACCGCGGCGCACTGGTCGACAACATCGACCAACTCGAGAACATCACCCGATTGCTCGTCGACCGCCAGGACACGTTGATGACGATTCTCCACGCGGGACCCACCGCATTGTCGGACTTCTACAACATCTACGATCCCGACGCCAATTCGCTGACCGGCGCGCTCGCCGTTCCCGATGTGCCGGACGCACGTTCGCTCATCTGCGCCCTGCTGACGACCGCGAACGCCCCAGAGAACGAATGCGCCAAGGCAGCAGGCTCCTTCGCCGCACCGGTTGCCGGAACCGCAGCGGAACGGGTGGCACAGGCGGCAGTTCCCACATTCGATCCGGCGGCGCCGGCCGGAACACCGGCACCGGCCGACCCGCTGGCCTCGATCACCGCCGGTCTGCAGCAGCTCATTATGCCGGAGGCCCCGAAATGACGGATCGGGCTCGAAAGTCGGTGGTCACCGCCGCTGTGTTCGTCGGCGTCCTGGCCACCGCAGGGTGCCGATTCGACGGCATCAATTCCATCCCCCTTCCCGGAAATTCCTTCGACGGAGACACCTACCGAGTGATCGTCGAACTGGCCGATATCCAGAATCTGGTGGGCAACTCACCGGTCAAGTCGGACAACGTCGTCATCGGGAACATCAGTCATATTGCAGCCGACAACTGGGGTGCCCGACTGACACTCGAACTCGATACGGATGCCGTGATTCCGGCCAACGTCGGCGCCAAGCTGGCACAGACGAGTGTGCTCGGATCACAGCATCTCGAGCTCTCCGTTCCTCCCGGAACGGATGCGGCAGGCCGGCTTTCCGACGGCGACGTCATTCCGCTCGAGCGCACCGGCCAATACCCGTCGACGGAAGAGGTACTCTCCGCTCTCGCGCTTGTCCTCAACGGCAGCGGACTACAGCAGATTCGCACCGTGACATCGGAACTCAGCCGGGTCCTCGGCGGCAGGGAGGAGTCCCTGCGAAGCCTGTTCGCCAACCTCGGCGATTTCGTGGACGGTCTCGATCAGCAACGCGACGACATCATCCGGGCGATCGACGGGCTGGACCGTCTCGGCACCGAACTGGCCCAGCAGAATCAGACGATCGATCGGGGCATCACCTCGATCCAACCGGCCCTCCAGGTTCTGGACGAGCAGCAGGCACAGCTCACCACCATGCTGGTCGACGTCGCACGATTCGGTGAGGTTGCCGCCGATGTGTTGGCGAGCAGCCGCGACGACCTCGACGCGAATCTGCGTTCACTGCAGCCGATTCTGTCTCAGCTCGCAGCGGCCGGGGATCACCTCCCCGAAGCCCTCAAGATCGCTGCGTCGATTCCGTTCCCCGTGACCACTACCCAGCGCGCGATCCGGGGCGACTACATGAACCTCTTCCTCACTCTCGACGTCAGCGCCGAGACCGTGGGTGGCAAGGTGCTCGGCAGCATCCCCATCGACGAGCTGGTGGGACTGAACCCCGCTCGTCAGGCAGTGGACCCACTGCTGGCACCGACCGGTGCACAAGCGAACGGAGGACCGCGCTGATGAGATCCAAGCTCGTCCGCTTCCAACTCGTCGTCTTCGCGGTGGTGTCCGTCCTCGCGGTCTCCAATGCCGCAGTCTCCTACCTTGGCATCAAGCGAGTAACCGGGATCGGTATGTACACGGTCAGCGCAGAATTCGAGAGGGCTGGTGGGCTCTACGTCAATTCGCTCGTAACCTACCGCGGGGTCGATATAGGTGTCGTGAAGGCGATCGACGTCGGTCCGGACAGCGCCGTCGCGGAACTCCGGATCGACTCCGAATTCGCAATTCCGCGGAACAGCCATGCCTTCGTCCGAAGCGTCTCCGCTATCGGCGAGCAGTACCTCGACATCGTGCCGGATTCTTCCGAGGGTCCCTTCCTCGAGGAAGGCGACCTGATCGCCGAGGTGGACACCGATGTCCCCGTCCCCGCATCGGAAGTCGTCGACAAGGTCAATCTGCTGCTCTCCGAACTGCCCAAGGACGATCTCCGCGTCACGGTCGACGAGGCATACACCGCTTTCAACGGCACTGGGCCGGCTCTGTCCCAGCTCATCGACTCGTCACGGCAGTTCATCGCGCTTGCGCAGGCGACGATCGGTCCCACCCGCACGCTGCTCGACGACGCCGAACCTGTGCTGGATGCAGTGGTCGACTCACGTGCCGACATCGCGGGCTTCACACGCGATCTCGCTTCGTTCTCCGAGCAATTGGTGATGAGTGACGCCCAGATCCGCGGAGTCCTCGACAACGGCTCTCGGTTCTTCGACACGACCAGCGCCACATTCGACGACGTCCGGCCGACCGTGCCGCTCCTGCTCGCCAACCTGCAAACCGTGGGAGAGGTCTTCCGCGTAAATATCCCTGGGCTTCGACAGATTCTGGTCGTCTACCCCGCAGTGGCCACGTCGATCAACTACATGCATCGAGGAATGCAAGGCGAGGACATGGTGTACGGGCAGGGCCGCCTCGACGTCAAGCTCGGAAACTCCGCAAACCCCCTCCCCTGCACCGAGGGGTATCAGGAAACAATGCGCCGCGATCCGAGTGATCTCAGCACCGCCCCCGCCCCGGAGAACTCGTACTGTCGTCTCCCACAGACGGATCCACGAGTAGCTCGGGGTGCACGAAACCTCCCGTGCGCGACAGATCCTTCCATACGGACTGCGGAGATCTCCGAGTGCCCTGGCGGCCCGCCCTCGACCTGGCCCGGGATGCTCGCGAGACCGGGACAGCCCTACTCGCCTCCGGCTGCCAATGCTCCGGACACTGATCCGACCGCGCCCATACCGGCCCCCGATGTCACCGGCCCGGCACCCGTCGTCCCTGCTTCCTGGCCGGGGACCGTACAGAACCCGGGTGACGTACATACCGCGAGTGTTCCTTACGACCCGGTCACCGGGAACTTTCGCGCTCCGAACGGGGATCTGTACTCGATCACCGACGCCTCCGCACCCCGCACCACCGAAGAGGATTCGACATGGCAAGCACTGATGCTCCGGTAGTGAACGACTCCGACCATCAACGCGACCAGGACGCCGAACCCCTGCCCCATGAGCCGACTGCGCCGGCACCGAGTCGGGGAATCGCCATCGGCACCGTCGCGACCGTGGTCACCGCAATCGCGGCCGCGGTGATCGCAGGCATGTCGTGGTCGGAACTTCGGACCGAGCGGGCCTCGCAGGAACGGGACGAGCAGATCCTCGCAACGGCGCGACAGGTGGTGGTCAACATGGTGACGTTGAGGCATCAAAGTGTGGACGAAGACCTCCAGCGGGTCGCCGACGGTACCACCGGACCGTTCCGCGACCAGTTCACCGGATCGGCAGGAAGCTTCAACGACGTTCTGAGCCAGGGGCAGGTGGAGTCGACCGGCGAGGTGAAGGAGGCCGGCCTCGTCGAAGCCGACGACCGGCATGCCGTGGTCCTCGCGGCTGTAACCTCGACGGTCAAGAACACCGAGGCCCCGGACGGTGAGGGCCGGATGTACCGCATGAAAGTCACCCTTGACGCTGTGGACGGCCGCTGGCTCGTCTCGGATGTGGAGTTCGTCGCATGAGAAACGTCATCACCATAGTGTCCGACCGGAATGCATCCGGGGCATTCGTGCGCCGGCCGGCAGTGCGCTACCTCGCGGCAGCGGTCGCCGTCGGCCTGGTCGCGGTCGCCGCTGCCGCCGCACTCCAGCTTCACGCGTATCGCCGTGTGGACGACGCGCGGAATCAGGCACGCGATCGTGCCACGGCGCTGGTCCCCGACGTACTGTCCTACGACTTCAGCACCATCGAGGCACATTTCGAAGAGATCCTCCCCCAACTGGGCGGCGATCTGCGGGACCGATTCGACCGGGTCGGACGCGAGGTCGTTGTCCCATCCGCGAAGAATCGTCAGGTTGTCACCACCGCGACCGTCGTCGAATCCTCGGTCGTCTCTGCATCGCCGGAGACAGTTGCCCTGCTGTTCTTCGTCAACCAGGCGACCACGAGCGCCGACAGCGCCGCACCGCGACTCGACGGCAGCCGCGTTCGGGTGGTCATGTCCGAAATAGAAGGGACTTGGGTCATGACGGAGATGACGCCACTCTGACCAGTTGAGTTCGAATCATCTTTTGCACCAGACGTTTCGGAACACGAGGAGGAATTCATGGGTGTCGAGGTCGCGGTCGAGGGGCTCACGAAGTCGTTCGGCTCACAGAGGATCTGGCAGGACGTCACCCTGACGTTGCCGTCCGGAGAGGTCAGCGCACTGCTCGGCCCGTCCGGTACGGGTAAGTCGGTGTTCCTGAAGTCGCTGATCGGTCTGCTCCGCCCGGAGCAGGGCTCGATCGTCATCGACGGCACGGACATCCTGCAGTGCTCGAGCAAGGAGCTCTACGAGATCCGGAAGCTGTTCGGTGTCCTGTTCCAGGACGGCGCGCTGTTCGGATCGATGAACCTGTACGACAACGTGGCGTTCCCGCTGCGTGAGCACACCAAGAAGTCCGAGTCCGACATCCGCAAGATCGTGATGGACAAGCTTGAGCTGGTCGGTCTGCTCGGCGCCGAGGACAAGCTGCCCGGTGAGATCTCCGGCGGTATGCGCAAGCGTGCCGGCCTGGCGCGGGCGCTGGTGCTCGATCCGCAGATCATCCTGGTCGACGAGCCGGACTCCGGTCTGGATCCGGTGCGCACCACGTACATCTCGCAGACGTTGATCGACATCAACGCCGAGATCGACGCGACGATCCTGATCGTGTCGCACAACATCAATCTGGCGCGGACGGTGCCGGACAACATCGGGATGTTGTTCCGCCGGGAGCTGGTGATGTTCGGTCCGCGTGAGGTGTTGCTGACTTCGGACGAGCCGGTGGTCAAGCAGTTCCTGAACGGCACGATGATCGGTCCGATCGGGATGTCGGAGGAGAAGGACGAGGCGCAGATGGCGCACGAGCAGGCGCTCGTGGACGCCGGGCATCATGCGGGTGGTGTCGATGATGTCGAGGGCATCGTGCCGCAGATGCAGGCGACCCCGGGTATGCCCGTCCGGCAGGCGGTGCGGCGCCGGCAAGACCGCGTCCGTTCGATCCTGCACACCCTGCCCGAGAGCGCTCGAATCGCTATCGAGGAGAGTATCGACGCCGACTACATACCGTCGTCGTTTCCCTCGTTCACGGAGCCGCTCGAGTCCGTGTAGTCGGGCGTGCGTCACTCAATCCAGGGCTGCGAGAAGCCGACTCCCCAACGCAGCAATCGTGCCTGTGCTGCCGGGGACTCTCGGTTGCCACGGCAGCACCAACCGATCCTTTGCCTTGTCGACATACCTGGGAACGACGTGCAGGTGGAAATGGAAGACGGTCTGCCACACATCGGCACCGCAGCAATTGAGGAGATTCACCTCGACGGACCCGAGTTCCTCGATTACGGTCCTGGCGATTCGTTGCTCGGTGAGGGTGACGGCAGTCAGGTTGCCGGGCGGGATTTCCAGGAGATCTACGCTGTGCCGCTTGGGAATGACCAGCAGGTGACCGTCGGAAGCCGGATTGACGTCCATGAAGGCATAGGTGGTCTCGTCCTCGGACACTTTCGTGTGCGGAACTTCGCCCGCAACGATCCCACAGAAGAGGCACTGATCACTCACGACCAGCGATCGTGGCCATAACCATGTTGCACTGCAAAATAATTGAAGGACCAAGCGGCGCGTCGAGATCCGTTCTCGATGTCACCGGCCGTCGATCCGGGTCGCCTCCAGATAGAGGTGGACCGCTTCGGATCGGTTCAATGCTCCGAGCTTGCGCAGGATCTTCTTGACGTGCGACTTGACCGTGAAGATGCTGATGACGAGTTCTTCTGCGATCTCGGCATTCGAACGTCCGACCGACATCAGCGCGAAGACCTCGCGCTCACGTTCGGTCAGCTCGTCCAGACCCGGAAGGGTGCCGGCGAGGTAGGTGCCCGGCACGATGGGTATCGTCCCGGAGGCGATATGCGACTCCAGAACGGACACCTCTGCAGTCGAAAGACGTTCCGCTTCGAGGGACTCCTGGTGCAGACGATCGAGAATGAGCTGCTTCTGCTCGGACAGTCGCTCGGACATCATCGCGCGTTCGAAGAGGGTGCCGAATCCCGCCGCGAATGCGCCCAGCAGATCGCATTCGGCGGCCCCGGGTGCGTGGCCATCGGTGTGGCTCGCGTGCAGAAGCCCGATGATTCCGGTGGAAATCGGAATCGGTGCCACCACGTATCCCGCGGCCCCGAACCACGAAACCGTCGAGAAAGCGGCTACCGCCTCCGGACAGTCCGGTAGTGCCAGGACAGCGGAGTGTGATTCGACCGCTCGATGCTCCGGAGAACCGGACGTGAGCGCCATCGTCGGCAGCGTTCCGACGTCGACCGCGGTGTCCCGTTCGAACATCGTGTCCACAACAGTCCAGGTACTCCCGTGCACTTCCGACACGAGGATCCGACTCAGCCCGGTCATCTCGACAGCATCGGCGCACACTCCCTTGGCCAGGGCTGCGACGCTCTCGGCTCCGCGGAGGCGGCGGATCGCGCCCGCGAAATCGGCGACACTCACTACCGCCTCCGACGGTGCTGTGCGCAGGCCCCGGCGCGCGTCACGGATATCAGCAAGCAGACGTCCGAGTGACACCTTCCGGCCGGCATCCATGTCCGCCAATCCGCCCAGACCGGCCTCCGTGGCCTCGTCCAGCAGAGCGAGCATGAGGCCCGGCGAGACCCTCCGCGTACGGATCGGCGCTTCCGGCCCGAGCCCGAAGTCGCCCTGGAAACGCACGAGCAGGGCCACCGCATGTTCAATTGCATTCGAGCCACCGTGCGACGGCGTCGAGCTCTGAGCGAGCGGCGGCCGTCCATCGACCTCGACGATGCTCACCTTCACCGAATCCGGTGGATGTACAGCGCAGCGGCCGCGGCCCTTGTTGGCACGCACAGCTTCTTCAAGATGTGTTTCACGTGGGACTTCACGGTGCCCTCGGCTATTACCAGCGTACGAGCGATCTGGTTGTTGGTCGCTCCCGTGGCGATATGCGACAGAATCTCGCGCTCACGCACTGTCAAGATCGCAGGGAACCCCGCCGGGGACGGATCGGCGACGAGTTGTCGAGAATGTGGAGCCGGACCGTCGGGCCGCCTCCTACGAAGGCCCGCCTCCACCTTCTCGATGCGTTCGAGTTGCGCATCGGTGGCATCGAAGGACGCAGCCAGTCGAGTTCGCTGCGCACTGATCCGCTCCCGCAGCACCGCCTGCTCGTAGATCAAGGCGAAGAATGTGGCGAAGGCATCCAGCCTGTCCCGATCGTCCGAATCCAGTCGATCCTCTCCGCCGGCTCGATCGGCATGGATGAGTCCGATCGCCTTCCCTCGCGAAACCAACGGCACGGCCGTATACGACGAACAGTGCGCTGCTACAACAAGTTCCTTCAATGTGCGTTCGTCCTTCAGCGGAGCGAGTACCAGCGCCGGAATGCGCCGGCGCACGAGCTCGGTCTCCAGCGGTGCATCGACCAGGGAGAACTCGGCGCTATCGACGAAGTCGGTGAAATCGAATGGCGAGTCGCGAAACTCAGGATCAACGTGAAGTCGCCGCGGGCGCCATGCCGAGCCGCTGATCGCCGAGATCATTGCCCGGTTGAACGGCAACTCCGAACAAACGACCTCGGGCACCGCCTGGACCATATCGACTGCCGAAAGGTGGCGAAGTACGGTTGCGGCGGCGTGCACTGCGCGCAATTCGCCGGCCCTGCGGACCGCTGCACACTCGGCGTGCAGTTCCTCGAGTTCTTCGATGCGGACGAGCACGTGGCAGGCGTCGCTGATATCGGAATCCGGTAGCCGTTCGGACGCCAGTGCACCGGTGAGCGTGCATCTCGTATCAGCGAGCGCACGCCGAACATCCCCCGGATAGGATTGCGGAGGATCCTGCCCGAGGATTCTCGCCGCTACGTTCAAGAGGTCGTACGCCTGCCGAGCAAGCCCACGTTCCTGCGCTCCCTCTGCTTGTATCGCTCGAGTCATTCCGATCATTGCGCTCCGTAGTTGGGCCGTCCCATACGCACTCTGTGCGTCCGTGCCGACGACACGCTTACCGACCACCGGCTGTTGTGACTCGAATCACTAAACACGAACACTCGATGTCGAGCAAGTCGGCACGAGCCCGTCCATGCTCGCGAAGAGGGGCGCTGACCTCGATCTTTCTTGAGTCCGGTGTGTCGGCCTGGGCGTCTTCGGATTGGGTGTGGAGAACGTGGAATTGGTGTGCGGCCACGGTCTGTCGCCCGACACCTCGAGTGACGTCGGGGTCCACTGCCCCGAATGCGTGAGGTCCTTTCGTTCGGTCGGATACGTTCTGGCTGTTCAGGCCGGTGCGGGCAGCGCGTCGAGTCGGTCCAGTGCTGCGGTGGGGACCTCGACCGAGGGTGCCCGGCCGGCGAGATCAACCACGGTGCGGCGGGCGTGACGGGTGATCCGCCCGGCGATCGACCACAGTCGCAACCGCATACGTTCCGGTTCCCAACACCGGGCTGGATGATCGATGAGGGGCCAGTATCTGGGTCCAGGCGACGAGCTCACACGCCAGCTGCACGATCGCCAACCAGATCCTGTTCTGATCGAAACCCGTGCAACGGAAGGTTCTGCAAACCAGTGACTTTCGCCGCCCGAGTCCAGTCTTCGCACCGAGCCCGCCGCCGGTGCCGCAACTCCAGGTCGGGAACCTGATCACCACGAGTGTTGGTGACGAACGCGATCAGGCGCAGGCCGTCGCGGTCGGTGAACCGCAACTGAGCTCCCGGATACGGCTTTCCTTCCGGACGATGATTCGCATCCCTTCGGCCAGGTGGACACGTCGAGCAGATCAGTGATCTCGGTGACCCAGGTACCGTCGCGGACCTGCCCGTCGGCGTCGTAGGCCGGGGTCCGCGCCTGTTCGGGAACCAGCTCGATCGCCTCGGCGAGGGTGTCGGTCAACCCGAACCCGACCAGCTACGAGAGCCTGCGCTTGTTCAGATATTCGATCAGTTGGTGGCTGCCGCCAGCCCCTCGATACGCACCAGTGCTTTCTTCCCTACCCGGTACGTCGGGTCGAACGGCAACTGGGCCAGGGCCTCAGCGATGGGTACGACGGACACCACGGGAAGATTCTCGGTTGCGACCACGAAAAATTCGATGTCGACCCCCTCGACGGCTCCGTGGGACCGAGGCCCCTCGACTCCGCCCTGGCCGACTGGTGTTGCACCTTCGGCTGGAATAGGCAGACCGTCTACAGGATCTTCGAGTTCGCCCTGTCCCGATCGTCGGCATACTCCTATCACCCCACGGCGACGTAGCGCACTCGCGACCGAGTGGGGTGCACCATGATCACGAAATCGTTTTCTTGCACACAGCTGTTCGGAACAGACACTCGTAATCATGCATGCAGTATGTATGTTTCAATCAGGTGTGCCGGGAGCATAAATCGCCTGTTGAAGTAAATCGATCTTGACTACCCGACCACCGGTGCCTACTATTCTGCGAGCTCGCAGAAAGCTATGCGTGCCACATCAATTCGCTGGTATCCGGCATCGTCACAGGTTCGAGTCGCCGGCGGCGTGCGTTTGTCCCCCGCTCCCGTGAAAGGGCCCGATTCTGTGATGACCCCTGCCGAATCTCGGCGCACCCGTCCCCAAGACTGGGGCGTGCGCACGAAAGCAGCCGTGATCGTCGCCGTACCGTTGCTCGTCCTGGGCGGGTTCGGCGGCGTGCAGATCGCGAACGAGGCACAGCGGGCCTCCCGCACCGCGACGCTCGCCGAGCAGATCGCAGCCCTTCCCACGATCATGCGATACGCCACCAGTATCGGAGCGACCGTCGGGGTGTCCGAATTCGGCCTGTCGCTGGACAAGAACAACGCGGTCTTCGTCGACGACACCGGACCGATCGAGGCCCTCGCCCGGCGGAAGGACCTCGACCCGGCGGTGTCCGAGGGGATCGGACGGATCCTGGCCGACGGCCGAGAACTGATCCGCGCCGCCGCGATGCCCGGCACTGCCGTGCCGGCGCGAATCGAGCAGATGCGGGCCTTCGGCATGCAGGTCCAACACACGGTGCGCCTGTTGGTCGATCAGGCCGAAAACACTGATGCACTCTACGAATCCGGGCGCCTGCTGGACCTGTGGCAGGCACGCCTGATGCCGTTCGACCAGGCCGCTGCATTCACCCAGCCTGTCGCAGCCTCGGATCAGGGCCGTCATATGCTCGAGACCGCGTTCGCCTCGGAGCGTGCCGTCCTCGCGGCACTACGCGGTGACGAGGAGGACCAACAGGCCCTCGCAGACCTACGCGAGGTTGTCGAGAACCGGCATGCGCTGCTGCTGAACCCGACCACCTCCGCAACGCGCACAGCAGATCTGACCGCGTCGCTGCTGGCCGGTGTGGAAGCCGGCGATCGACTTCTCGACGCGTCGGTCGGCCGCATCGTCACCACGCTGAACGAGGAGCGCGATGCCGCCCGGCAGGCGGCGATCAGCAACGCCGTTCTCATCGCCGTCGCCGTCGCCTGCGCGGTCGCGGTCACCCTGGCCATGACCAAACTGCTCGTCTCCGCGCTGCGGCGACTGCGCGACGACACCGCCCGCGCCGCCTACCACGACCTGCCCGCGGCGGTCACCGCGATCCGTGCCGGCACCGACCCCACCACCGTCGCGATCGCCCCGATCGGCGTCGACACCGACGAGGAGATCGGGCAGGTCGCCCGCGCTGTCGACGGCATGAACACCCAGGCCGTGCTGCTGGCGGCCGAACAGGCCGCACTACGCCGCCAGATCACCACCATGCTCGAAACCCTCGCCCGGCGTAACCGCTCGCTGGTGGATCGGCAGCTGGCACTGATCGAGACGCTCGAATTCAAGGAACGTGACCCGGAGCGGTTGCAGAACCTGTTCGAACTCGATCACCTGGCCGCGCGCATGCGCCGCACCGGCGAGTCGCTGCTGGTGCTGGCCGGCACCCGCAGCCGGCGCGCATCCCGCCCGGCGACACCGCTCGAGGACGTGATGCGGGCATCGGTGTCGCAGGTCGAGAACTACGAGCGGGTACGCCTCGGTGCGGTACCACCGGTCACCCTGGTCGGCAGCGTCGTCGACGACCTGATCCACCTGCTCACCGAGCTTCTGGACAATGCGCTGCGGGCGTCGGATCCGGCCACGTCGGTGATGTTCCTGGTGTCCCCGGCAGTGGAGGGCGGGTTGCTGCTCGAGATCGTCGACCGGGGTGTCGGGATACCGGCGGTGGAGCTGGAACGGGCCAACCACCGGCTCGCCGAGGGCGCCGAAACGGATGCGCAGGCGACGCGGCACATGGGGCTGTATGTGGTGGGGCGGGTCGCGCAGCGGCACGGGCTGGGAGTGCGTCTTCGTGCCACCATCGAGGCCGGCGCTGCCCGAGGAGTCACTGCGAGCGTCTACCTACCCTCAGCCGTGGTTTCCGGGTCGGGCACCGAAGTCGCCTGCAGCACGGTTCAGAGACCTCGCCGACTACCCGACTTCGGCCTGATCGACAACGGCACGCACCACTCGCGGTGACATCCCCGGTTCCGCTGGACGAGGGGTTCTGGTCTTCCGCAAGGAAGACGCAGACAATCGCGAAACCCTCGCTAGTGCCGCACCCGTGAACCTTTGCCCCGTTGCAGCCGACACGCCGACCACTTCCGGTGTGCCGGCCACGGCATCGGTCAACCTGGTCGAGTG
>NZ_JBSFRH010000058.1:0-36527 GCF_053589135.1 Rhodococcus sp. NPDC003382 | reverse complement strand
GCCTTTGTGGCGGCCCTGACCGCCACAAAGGCACACCGGGCCGAAGGCCCTACTGTGGTGAGTGTGTGCAAGCAGGACGAATCCCGGCTCGCGAGATTCACGGCGACCCTCGGTTTCGCCCTCGACGACTTCCAGCTCCGCGCGTGCCGCGCGCTCGACGAGGGCCGGGACGTGCTGGTGTGCGCACCCACCGGGTCCGGCAAGACCGTGGTCGGCGAGTTCGCCGCGACCCTCGCGCTCGCCGGTGAGGGCAAGTGCTTCTACACCACCCCGATCAAGGCGCTGAGCAACCAGAAGTACAGCGACCTCGCCGCCCGGTTCGGGGACGACCACGTCGGGCTGCTCACCGGCGACCTCTCGCTGCGCCCGCACGCACCGGTGGTCGTGATGACGACCGAGGTGCTGCGCAGCATGCTGCACGGCGGTTCCCCGCTGCTGGCCGGGCTGACCCACGTCGTGATGGACGAGGTGCACTATCTCGCCGACCGCGACCGCGGCGCCGTGTGGGAGGAAACGATCCTCACCCTCCCCCCTGCCGTACGCCTGGTGAGCCTGTCGGCGACGGTGAGCAACGCCGAGGAATTCGGCGAATGGATCGGCCGGGTGCGCGGGCCGACGACCGTCGTCGTCGAGGAGCACCGGCCGGTGCCGCTGTGGCAGCACGTCCTCGCCGGCGGCCGGCTGTTCGACTTGTTCTCCCCCGTCACCGGCACCGTCGACGAACAGCTCGTCCGGTACATCGCGCACCGCCAGCTCGTCGAGGCGGCGCCCGCGGTTCCCGGCCGCGCACGTCGCCGCCGACGCACCGCGACTCCCGGCCCGGCCGGCGCCGACCGTCCCGAACTGGTGGCGCGGCTCGAGGCCGAGGATCTGCTGCCCGCCATTTGGTTCCGGTTCAGCCGATCCGGCTGCGACGCCGCCGTCGACGAATGCCTGCGCTCGTCGCTGCGGTTGACCGATTCCGGGGATGTCGACCGGATCCGTTCCGTCGTCGAAAAGCACACGGCGACAGTGTCTCCCGCGGACCTCGATGCACTGGGTTTCGCCGAGTGGCTGGACGGGCTCGAACGCGGCTTCGCGGCCCACCACGCCGGGATGGTGCCGGTGTTCCGGCACGCCGTGGAGGAACTGTTCGGCCTCGGGCTGGTCCGCGTCGTCTTCGCCACCGAGACCCTCGCGGTCGGCGTGAACATGCCGGCACGCACCGTCGTTCTCGAACGCCTCGTCAAACCCACCGCGGACGGCCCCGAGCGACTCACCCCCGGCGAGTACACCCAGCTCACCGGCCGCGCCGGTCGCCGCGGCATCGACACGGAGGGTCACGCGGTGGTGCTGTGGACCCCCGAGGTGCAACCGGCGACCGTCGCCGGCCTCGCGTCCACCCGCACCTATCCGCTGACCAGTTCGCTGCGCGTCGGCTACAACACGGCCGTGAACCTGGTGGACCGGCTCGGCGCGCCCGCCGCCCGCGACCTCCTGCGTCGTTCCTTCGCCCAGTACCAGGCCGAGAAGTCCGTCGCTGCCCTCACCGCCGCGGCCCGCACCAACACCGCGCGGCTGCGCGACATGGACTCGGAACTCGCTGCTGCGGAAGGCTTTCCGGAGTATCTCGCGTTGCGCGACCGTCTCGTCTCCGCGCGCGGCACGGCCCCGTCGGAGACGGTGACGGCGCTGGCGCGGGCGGTGCGCTCGCATCCGGTGCACCGCCGCGGCGACCGCGACCGCCTGCTCGCACTCGCGGACCGGCGGCACACTCTGGACGACGACACCGACACGATGCGCACCCGCATCGCGACCGTCACCGACCGCCTCACCGACACGTTCGACGGGGTACTGGCCCTGCTCGACGAACGCGGCCACGTCCTACTCGATCCGCACGGCGGCCACGCGTATGTCACCGACGACGGGCGACGGCTGGCCCGGATCTATTGCGCGAACGATCTTCTCGTCGCCGAATGCCTCCGCAACGGCGTGTGGGCGGGTCTCGACGCGGCCGAGCTGGCGGCGGTCGCGTCGAGCGTGCTCGGCGAATCGCGCAGCCGTGTCCCGGCACGGGCGGGTCGTGCGACCGCTGCGGTGGACGCCGCGCTGCGCGCGACCGGGCGGGTGTGGACGGACCTGGCCACCGCCGAGCAGCGGCTCGGGCTCCCGCCCTCGCCCGAACCGGACCCGGTCGCGGTCGTCGCGATCCACCGGCTCGCGCGCGGCGACGGGCTGGCCGCGGCCTTGCGCGCCGTCGACAGCGACATCTCGGCCGGCGACCTGCTGCGCCGCTACCTGCGCACGCTGGATCTGGTGGGCCAGACGGGGTTGTGCGAACGCGATGCGCTGCCGGTGCCGGGGGCGTGCGCGCCCGGGACCTCGACCTCGGATTTCAGGTGAGCGAGCACAACCTTTCGGACAGCTCCCACAATTGCCGCGCGACGGTCTCGTCGTGCGAGCGGGCGTTCGACCGCACCCGATGCGGGTGACCGCGCATCTCGAAAAACTTGTCGGGTCCGTAGAATCCGCCGGGAACGACGTCCGGTGAGGTCGCCGCGTACAGCAACGGCAGCGCACCCTTCTCCGCGGACTGCCCGATGATCGGATCGCTGATCTTCATCATCCAATCCTGGATCGACTCGGTGCGCGATTGCAGATTCGTCCGGGCATATCCGGGATGCGCGGCCAGCGACAGCACCGTCGAGCCCTGCGCGGTCAGCCGGCGCTGCAACTCGTATGCGAACAGCAGGTTCGCCAGCTTCGACTGTCCGTAAGCGAGCCAGCGCTCGTAGCGGCGGCGCTCCCAGTTCAGGTCGTCGAGACCGATGCGCCCGATCCTGTGCATCGCACTCGAGACGGTGACGACCCGATCGGTGATGCGGTCGAGCAGCAGGTTGGTCAGCGCGAAGTGCCCGAGGTGGTTGGTGCCGATCTGCATCTCGAAACCGTCGGCGGTCCGGCGCAACGGCACCGCCATGACCCCGGCGTTGTTGACGAGGACGTCGACCTTCTCGATACCGGCGGCGAATTCGCGGACCGAGGCCAGATCCGCGAGATCGAGGCGCTTCACCTGCGCGCGGGGACCGATCGACGCGGCGACGTCCTCCCCCTTTGCCACGTCGCGGCACGCGAGGACGACGTCCGCGCCGGCCTTCGCGAGGGCACGGGCGGTCTGCTCCCCCAATCCGCTGTTGGCGCCGGTGACGACGACGGTGCGCCCCTGCTGATCCGGAATGTCCCTTGTGGTCCAAGCGGTCATGGCCGCCACCCTACGCCGGACCGCACCGCCCACGACACGTGTCCGAAACATCACGGGGATACCGTCACGGTCGTTGCCGTGCCGAAAGGAATACGTGTGCCGAAAGGAGTTCGCGTGCCGCCACGTCACCGCTCGGCCCTGCTCGCCCAGTTCGACGTCGACCGGCCCGGCCGCCCACAGCAGGCGATCCTCGACGAGCTCCGCCGCGTGATCCTGTCGGGCGCGGCCCCGCCCGGCACGGCGATTCCGGTCGGTGAGATCGCGGAGCTGTTCGGGGTGAGCCGGATACCGATTCGCGAAGCACTCAAGACGCTGATCGGTGAGGGACTCGTCGACCACCGGCAGAACGGTGGCTACACCGTCGCCCGGCTGACCGCGGCCGAGTTCCGCGAGATGTACCTGGTGCGGGAAACCCTCGAGACGGCGTCGCTGACCGCCGCGGTCGTGCACGCGACCGAGGCCGACCATGCGCTGGCACGCGCCAGCCACGAGCGGCTCGAACAGGCCGTCGCCGAGGACGATCCGGTCGCCTACCATCGGGAGAGCCGGGTGTTCCACATGGCGCTGACCGCGCCGTCGCGCATGCACCGGCTGCTGCACATGCTCGAATCGGCTTGGAACATCACCGAACCCGTTCAGCCGATGGTCCACGTGACGGCGGCCCATCGCGCCGTCCTCCACGCCGATCACGGCCGCATGCTCGACTGCTTCCTCGCGCGCGACGTTCCGGGGCTGCTCGCCGCCGCCGAGACGCACAATCGCAGGCTCGATTCGACGATCGAGACCCTCCCGGTCGACACGGGTCTGCTGACCCGGGAAGATATACATTTCGAGTAATACGGCGGCAACACGACGTCGATAGCGTTTCCGGCATCGGACGTCATCGCCGTTGCTGGCGTTCCGGGCACACACCGTTTCTACGGGACCACACCGATCCGCTCGGCGAACAGCCCGATCGGTGCAGTATCCCGTCGATGCCAGGAGCACCCATGACCGAAGTGATCTCACCCCCCGTCACCGCCGCCACCGCGTCGTCCGCGCCACCCTACGATCCGCGGTTGACCAACGACGATCTGGCTCCGCTGAAGGATCAGCGGTGGGGCTCGTACAACATCTTCGCGTTCTGGATGTCCGACGTGCACAGTGTCGGCGGATATGTCACGGCCGGAAGTCTTTTCGCGCTCGGCCTGGCGAGCTGGCAGGTGCTGGTCTCGCTGCTGGCCGGAATCACGATCGTCTACTTCTTCTGCAATCTGGTCGCCAAACCCAGCCAGGTGACGGGTGTGCCCTATCCCGTGATCTGCCGCAGCGTGTTCGGCGTGCTCGGCGCGAACATCCCGGCGATCATCCGAGGGTTGATCGCGGTGGCCTGGTACGGCATCCAGACGTTCCTCGCCTCGGCGGCACTGGACGTGGTGCTCGTCAAGCTGTTTCCGTCGTTGGCGCCGTACGCCGTCGTGGAGAACTACGGCTTCGCCGGCCTGTCCGCGCTCGGCTGGGTCAGCTTCCTGACGCTGTGGGTCCTGCAGGCGTGCGTGTTCTGGCGCGGCATGGAATCGATCCGCAGGTTCATCGACTTCTGCGGTCCCGCCGTGTACGTGGTGATGTTCCTGCTGTGCGGCTACCTGATCTCGAAGGCCGGCTGGAGCGCGATCGACCTGAACCTGGGCTCCGTCACCCACACCGGCTGGTCCTCGATTCCGGTCATGCTCGGCGCCATCGCACTGGTGGTCTCGTACTTCTCCGGCCCGATGCTCAACTTCGGTGACTTCTCCCGGTACGGCAAGTCCTTCGCCGCCGTCAAGCGCGGTAACTTCCTCGGGCTGCCCGTCAACTTCCTGGTGTTCTCGCTCCTCGTGGTTGTCACCGCGTCGCTGACGCTGCCGGTGTACGGCGAGCTGATCACCGACCCGGTCGAGACGGTCGCGCGCATCGACTCGACGTTCGCGATCGTCCTGGGCGCGCTCACCTTCGCGATCGCCACCGTGGGCATCAACATCGTCGCGAACTTCATCTCGCCCGCGTTCGACTTCTCGAACGTGAGCCCGCAGAAGATCAGCTGGCGTGCCGGCGGCATGATCGCCGCGGTCGGCTCGGTGCTGATCACCCCGTGGAACCTGTACAACAACCCGGACGTCATCCACTACACGCTCGAGACGCTCGGCGCGTTCATCGGCCCGCTGTTCGGCATCCTCATCGCCGACTACTACCTGGTCCGCAAGCAGAAGGTGATCGTCGACGACCTGTTCACCATGTCCGAGAAGGGCGCCTACTGGTACCGCAAGGGTTACAACCCGGCCGCGGTGGTCGCGACCGTCGTCGGCGCCGTCGTCGCGATGATCCCGGTGCTGTTCAACAACGCCCCCGGCATGCACACGGCCGCGCAGTACAGCTGGTTCATCGGCTGCGGACTCGGGTTCGTCACCTACCACCTGCTCGCGACCCGCACCCGGCTCGCGGTGCAGATCCCCGAATCATCGTCCGTCACACAGGAAGTCGTCTGACCATATGTTCATCAAGGTCATCAACCCGAACACCACGTGGTCGATGACCGCCACGATCGAGGCGTGTGCCCGGGCCGTCGCAGGCCCGGGCACACGCGTCGAGGCGGTCAGCCCCGAGATGGGGCCCGCGTCGATCGAAAGCCACTACGACGAATCCCTGGCCGTACCCGGCCTTCTCGCCGAGATCGCGAAAGGAGAAGAAGACGGCGCCGACGGCTACGTGATCGCGTGCTTCGGCGACCCGGGCCTGGACGCCGCCCGTGAGGTCGCGACCGGACCGGTCGTGGGGATCGCCGAGGCCGCGATGCACACCGCGAGCTTCCTGGGCCGGGGCTTCTCCGTCGTCACCACCCTCGGCCGCACCACGGGCCGGGCCCGGGACCTGGCCGAGCGCTACGGACTCCGCGACGCGTGCCGGGGTATCCACGCGTGCGAGATTCCGGTGCTCGACCTCGAGACCGACCCCGACGCCCGCAAGATCATCACCGAGGCATGCCACGAGGCCCTCGAGACCGACGGCTCCGACGCGATCGTGCTGGGCTGCGCGGGGATGGCCGATCTGTGCGCGCGGATCTCCGCCGACATCGGCGCCCCCGTGGTCGACGGCGTTGCGGCCGCGACCCTCACGGTGCAGTCGCTGGTCACGATGGGCCTGACAACCGGCAAACGCGGCGAGTTCGCGCCGCCGCCGCCGAAGCCCTACACGGGAATCCTGAAGGGCTTCACAACAATCCGGTGAGCCGGCGCGACCCCTCGTGCAGGAATCGCAACTGCTCGTAGTCGGTCGGCGAGACGCGCAGCGGAGAGCCCTGCAGGCACAGTCCCCCGACGACCTCGGCCGCGTGGTTGCGGATCGGCACCGCCAGCGCCGACCGGCCCAGCCGGCACTCCTGATTCTCGAACGCGTGACCGTCGAGCTGCGCCTGCATCAGTTCGGCGCGCAGCACCTCCGGATCGCACACCGTGAAATCGGTGAGACGGCGCAGTTCGAGCCCCTCGTTCAACGCCGGATTGTGCGCCAGCATCACCTTGCCCAGTGCGTTCGCGTGCAGGTTCTTCGCGAGCAGCGTGATCCCGACGATCTCGTGATCGGGATCCTGGTCGACGAACCGCAGCCGCCCTCCCGCGAACGACGCCACGTGCAGCCCGAACCGGGTGTGCGAGCGCAACTCCTCGACGGTTTCGTGCAGGGTCGGTGACGTGTCCGTCGCGACCGCCGCGCGGGACAACTCGGCTGTGCGCCGGCCGAGCGCGAACCCCGACAGGTCCGGCACCCGAACCAGGAATCCGTCCGCGACGAGCAGATTGAGCATGCGGTAGGCGGTGGTGGGCGCGACCCCCGCGAACCGGGCGATCTCCTTCGCGGTCGCTCCCGGGCCGAGGTGTGCAACGGCCTCGAGCATGACGAGGGCCTTGCGCACCGCTTTCGGCTGCTGACCGCTGAACCCGACCTCGGCCTCGACGTGTGCGGTCATGCCCCGAACCCCGCGCCGGATTGCACCGACACGACCTGGGGCCGACCGTCGTCGTCCAGCACGAGTTCACCCGAGCCCGGGAGCAGGTCGATGGTTTCGATACTGTCGAAAGTCCCCATCGTCGTGAGGGACTCGGGTCGGAGTCGTCTCAGCAGCCACGCCCAGATCGTGCCGGACACGCCGACGATGAGCACCGCGACCGGCATCGCCCACGATCCGTGCGTCACGCCGTCGACGACCAGGTAGGCGAGCAGTCCCGCACCGACAAGGGCGATCCCGGCCGACAGCGCGGTGGTGGACGGTGCGTCCTCGCCGATCCGCCGCAGGAACCGCAGGCACGACACCGCGAGCAGGGTGTAGGCGATGACGATCGCGACCTCGACGAAGCTCTCGAAAGGGGTCGAATCCGCCACGAACACCAGCAGATACACACATGCGCCGGTGACGCTCGCCAGGCTGAACCACCCCACGGCGACGTACGGCGTGCGCAGCCGACGGTGGACCCGCGACAGGGACCTCGGCGCGGTTCCTTCGATGCCCATCGCCAGCAGAAGACGGGATCCGGCCTGCGCACAGCCGAGGGTGGAGGCGAGCCAGGAGCAGGTGACACCGACCTTCACGGCGATGACCATCCCGAGGCTCGCCCCGGATGCCGTGCCGTCGAAATAGGCGGCGACGACCGCATCCGCGTGACCGGACATGGCGGCCCACCCGGCGAAGACGAACGCGGCGCCGCACACCATCGGGGTGACGAGCACCGCGCGCGAGACGGTCGTCAGCGGCCGTCGCGCCTCGGCCCCGAAGAAGGCGGCGCTCTCGAAACCGGCCATGCTGAACACGACCAGCATCGCGAGGAACGGCAGGGTTCCGGATATGGCCGGGGTACCGACGGTTTCGTCGAGGTCCGGACCTGCGACCATCAATACGCCGATCAGGACGAGCGAGCAGGCCTCGACGACGAGGATTGCGCGGGTCGCGAATCGCACCCCGCGCACGGTGATCAGCGCGACCGTCCCGGCGACCAGTGCGGTGGTCACCAGCAGCGGTGCCGTGCCCGGCAGGTCGATCCCGAGTGCCGTCCCGATTCCCAGCAGGCTGACGGCCGAGTTCGCCAGCACCGAGATCGAGATGCCGAGATAGCCGAGCAGGAGCGCCGCCCCGACGGTCAGTGTCGCGCGGCGCGAGAGCCCGTGGAATGCGAAGCTGTACAGCGATCCCGCTGCGGCGAGACGCCGCGTGAACTGGGTGATGCAGAAGGCGACGGCAACCACGACCGCGGTGGTTCCGACGATCGCGGCGAGACCGGCGAAGCCCGGTTCCGCGGTGATGATCCAGGCGGCGATGAAGATCATTCCGGTCGCCGGCGCGATGGTCGACAGGGACTGCCCGATCAGATCGATCTGGGACAGCTGCCGACGGCCCAGCGCACGCAGCGGGGAGAACACCGGTGGCGCCTTCGGTTCGCTGTTGCGCGACCGCGCGATCGCAGCGGCGAGCGCGCCGCCGATCCGTGAACCACTACCGCCACGTCTGCCGCTACTCACCCCGGCCACCGTTCCCTTCGTAGGCCCGCGATCTCGACCGGGCCATCCGTAGGGACCGTATGGAGTGTTTGTTTCAGACAGATTTCCTACCCGTGTGCCGGGAATTGCGATTCTCGTCACGCTGTTTGCGCAGCCTAACGATCAGTGACAGCCGCGTATCTCCGAGAGCACGATGGACAGGCGCGCATGTCGGGGGCTGTTGCCGAAGCAGGTGGGGCTCCGCCAGAAGAAGGCCCGGGTCCACAACCGCTTGTCACTGCACAAGGCTTTTCACCGCACAACGGGGATCTGTCCGCTTGCCGGTAGGGGAGGTCGAAGATGCGTCGACTCGTCGTGTGCTGCGACGGCACCTGGAACACACCGGGCCAATTAGCGCCTTCGAATGTGCGCCGCTTGTACAACGCCCTGGTGGACACTGCGACGGACGGGCAGACCGAGGGGCAGGAGCAGCTGACTCGGTACCAGCCCGGGGTGGGGACCGTCAGTGGTGATCTGCTCGGCTGGCTACTGGGAGGAGCAACCGGGTTCGGGCTGTCGAGAGACGTGACGGACGCCTACCACCGGCTGACCACCACGTACCGGCCCGGGGACTCCATCGCGCTGTTCGGTTTCAGCCGCGGCGCCTTCACCGCGCGCAGCGTCGCCGGGATGATCGGAGCGTGCGGGCTGATCGAGACCGACTGCCTCGATCCGGCGACGATCCGGCGTCGGATCCGGCACGTCTACCGGCAGCGGTACCGGCGGGGAGCCGCCGCCGATCCCGGCTGGCGCGACGGCCTCCGCTTCTCCTACGACCCCGCTCAGCCGGATCGGATCCCGGTGGACTTCATCGGTGTGTGGGACACCGTCGGAGCGCTGGGCATCCCGGACACGCTCGGCTGGACCAACCTGCTGGACCCTCCGACGCGGTACGCCTTCCACGACGTCAAACTCAACCGGCATGTGAAGCACGGGCGCCACGCGGTGGCGCTCGACGAGCAGCGGGCAGCGTTCACTCCGACGTTGTGGTCCGACCCGGAGCCGGGCCAAACCGTCGAGCAGGTGTGGTTCCCGGGCAGCCACATGGATGTCGGTGGCGGGCACCCACAGACGGGCCTGAGCGACGGTGCACTGCAATGGATGATCGACGAGTCGCGCGCCGCTGTCGGGCTCGCGTTCCGCGATGCGGTCGAGAAACAGATCCAACCCGACCCACTCGGCCAGATGCACGACGACAACCAAGGCATCTACGGTCTGCTCGAGCCGCTGTACGAGCCCATCCTGCGACCGCTGATCGAGCCGTTCATGCAGCCGCGGCCCCGCGCCACCCCCATGATCGACGCAGGTGGGAACAACCTCTCGCTGCACTCGTCGGTGTACAGGCGTCACGAGACACCACCGATTACCAGCGGCCCCTACCGACCCACCCGAACCCTTGCACCCGGAGAATCCGCCACCGTCGACGTATCCGCCAACAATCCGTGGAACTGGACCGGCCTCTACCTCGACGCCGGCGAGTACACCTTCGCCGCCGGCGGCGAATGGATGGATCTCCATATCGCGTCCGGTCCGGCCGGCACCACCGGCCGGCAGCAGTTTCACCCCCGGGAGGCGTTCCGCCTGGCCAGCAGCGCACTGGGTCTGGGCGAGCGGTTGTTCCGGCTCGTGACCGGGAACCCGCAGGCCGACTTCCTGCTGACCCGCAGGTACGAAGACCTGCCGTGGATGTCGCTGATCGGTGTCGTCGCCAACGACGCGATCCCCCTCAAGGGTGCCGAGGCCCTGCATCAGCGCATCGCCATCGGCGCAGGAACCACCGATCGGGTGTGCCGATCCGGATACCTCTACGCCTTTGCCAACGACGCGTGGGGCTTCTACGGCAACAATCGGGGCAGTGTGCGCCTCACGGTGACCAGGACGCGGTGACGCTACGGCCCTGTTGCCGACCTTCTCACCGCGTGCCCGCAATTCGGCGGTGAGCCGCGGCGATCCGTCGCTTCCCTTCCTCCGGACCTTGTGCAATCAGTAATCCCCTGACGGGTGATTGCCGAGCGGACGGCCTCTCCGTCGCGGCACGCCCTCGTGTGTGACGGACACCGCGTCCACCGTTTCGGTGGTGTAACCCCAAGTGGAAATCCGCTCGGCGGCGACCGTCCGCAGATTGAGATCGCCCGCGGTCGGGCGCGCCCATCCGGCCCCGAGGAATGCCACTACCAGCGCAAACCGCGCAAATCACCCACGGCATCCGGTTTCCACTCGGCGACCGCACAGTTGTTTCCTCCGCGCAGCAAGACCGCCTCATCTGCTCGTCAGGATTTCCCCGACGACAGAGAGGACGAAATCCATGATCTGGGTGGTGCTCGCATCGATCCTCGGTGGGACGCTTCTGCTCGCGGGCATTCCGAAGCTCCGCGACCGGGACGGGCTGCTGACGGTGGTGAAGGGATACCGGCTGCTGCCGGCCCCCGCGGAACGCGCGGTGGCGGCGACGCTGCCGTTCGTCGAGGTCGTGGTCGGTGCCCTGCTGATCCTCGGGATCGGCGGCCGGTGGCCGGCTGTGGCCGCAGCCCTGCTGTTCACGGCCTTCACCACGGGACTGACCGTGAACCTGGCGCGCGGCCGTCGCGACCTCGACTGCGGATGCTTCGCGTTCGGTGCCCACGAGGTCCCGCAGATCGGCTGGTTCCACGCGGCACGCGCGGCGTCGTTCACGGTGGCCGCGCTGGTGCTCGCTTTGGCCGGGTCCGTGTCCGTCACGGTGCCCGAACGTCTGGCCGCGGTGGCCGGCGGACTGCTGGTCGTGCTGGCCGTCGTCGCCGTCGCGCAGATCCGCTCGGTCGTGCACGTCGGACGGCGTCCGGTCGACGACTACCTGAGCGCCGCCTCGATCCGGTTGCGGGCGACGAGCACCGTCTCCCGTTACGGCTCGTGACTCTCTTTTTCCCGAAACAACTTTCGTAGACAGGACTGAATCGATGACGAACTTTCTGCTGGTGGCCGTCGTCGTGCTGACAATCGCGGTCGCACTGCTGTTCCTCATGACTCTGGCGCTCGCCCGGGAGATCGGCCGCGTCCAGGTGCGGCTCGGCCCGCTCGGCGCGCGGATGATGGACACCGGACCGAAGATCGAGCAGGCCGGGCCGTCGTTCTCCGGTCTCGTCGATCACCTCGGACGCTCGGTGAAGGTCGGCGGTCACCGCGACAAGCCGCAGCTGCTGATGTTCACGGCGCCGAGCTGCAGCACCTGCAAGAGCCTGCTGCCCGGTATGCGTGCGATGGCCCGCGCCGAATCCGACCTCGACGTCGTGATCATCTCCGACGGAACACCCGAGGAGCACAAGCAGTTCCTGGCCGGCGCAAACATCGGCACCGAACTCAGCTATGTCGACGCCCGTGACGTGGGCATCGCCTACCAGGTCGGGACCACGCCGTACGGCGTGATCCTCGACGAGCACGGCAAGATCCGCGGCAAGGGCCTGACCAACCACATGGCGCAGGTCGAGAGTCTGCTCAACGCTCTCGAATCCGGCACGCCGTCCCTCCAGCACCTCCACGCGCAGGCGAAGTCCGCCTGACCCACCCCCCGATAGAAGGAGGCGAACCGCCATGCAACACAACAATCCGGAACCGCATGAGGTGACGGAGCAGCGATATCCGGTCGACGAGGCCACCGTCCGTGAACAGGCCGCGTGGATGGCCGGTCAAGGCGGTTCCTTCATGAGCCGCACGGGACGCAAACTGTCCGAACGCACTTCGCGCCGCTCGATGCTCGGCAGGATCGGACGCTGGACGATGGGCGTCTCGGGTGTCGCGCTGATCAGCTCGCTGCCCGTCACGCGCACCGCGATGGCCCAGGAAACCCCGGCGCCGCCGCCCGCTCCGGATGCGCCCGACCCCCAGTTCATCACGTTCGACGGCAAAGATCCGGCCGAGTGCGAGTACTGGCGCTGGTGCAACATGGACGGCACCTCGTGTGCGGCGTGTAACGGTGGTGGCGTCACCACCTGCGCCCCCGGCAGCAAGCCGGGCGCCGAGTTCTGGGTCGGCTGCTGCACGAACCCCGACACCGGAAAGACCTACCTGATCGCCTACTACGACTGCTGTGGCGCACCGTCGTGTTCCAACGCGTTCTGCGGCGAGCCCGACATGCAGGCGATCATGTACAACCCGGTCTCGGGCAGCAACGACCAGGAGATCATCTGGTGCGTGTCCGACGAGTCCCAGGCCTACACCTGCACGATGGCCCCGATCATCGGCGAGGACTGCCAGACCCGTCCGGCCGCGCGCCCGAAGGTCGGTGCCGGCGCATGAAAACCGAACGCTCCAAGCGTCTTTCCCGGTCCGCCGCGGTAGTGGCGGCCCCTCTCGCTGCCGCACTCGTCCTGACGGGCTGCAGCTCGGACGACGATGCTTCGTCCAGCGGCGAGGTCACCTATCCCACCGTGCCGGTCATCCCGCCCGGTGAGGGCATCTCCCTCGGTCACGACGATCAGGAGATCGGCGACACCATCCCGGAACCCGTGCACGTCGGGTCGATCGATCCGATCAAGCCGACCGACCTGCTCGCCGTCGCCGGCGGCTTCGGCAAGCTCGAACTCGGCGTCAACGCCCTCGACCCGGTCACCGGTGTCGCGGGCAGCCGTTTCGTGGTGGGCCCCGGCATCTGGGATCCGGTCATCCACGGGTTCGTCGGCGAAACACCGGACGACCCCGCCGTTCTCGCGGCGGAGGTGTGGCGTCCGCGCGGGTCGCGCGGCGCCGCGGACTTCACGGTCAGCACCTACTCGGGCAACCTGCTCGAACCTTCGGAGGTCCTGCTCCCCGACTACGCCCGCGTCCACTCCCGGCCGGGATCCAACGCCGTGACCTCGGACGGCAAGTACTTCGTGACCTGGGACGACGGCCTGTACGGCGTCCGGGTCGTGGATCTGGAGGCGAAGAAGGAGAGCGGCTCGCTGCAGATCATCGGCTGCGGTCCGTTCACGTGGCTCGACGGGCACGAGCTGTACAGCGTCTGCGAGGACAACCGGGAGCTGATCCAGATCTCGATCGACGACGCCGGCGTGCCGACCGAGACGAAGCGAGCGAAGGTTCTGCCCGACGACTTCGTCAGTACCCGCAAGGTCACCTGGGCCGCCGACGCGAAGAAGGCGCTGCTGGTGAGCGAGAACGGCGACGTGTTCGTCTTCGACTTCTCGAACGGTCTGCCGGAGTCCGCGGTGGCACCGATCGGCAACGCCGGACAGGACAGCGGCCGGTTCGCCGGAAACGCCATCAACAACACCGGCAACCGCATCGCGATCGAGTACACGGACAGCGTGGTCCACCCCCACTCCGCTCGCGGCGGTGACGTGGTGAAGATCGAGCTGACCGACGCATCGAACTTCGCTCCGGTCAAGACGCTCGATCTCGCTGCGCTCGGCCTGACGAGCATCGACAGCATGACCTTCTCCGTCGACGGCAGCACGCTGTACGTCCTCGGTGCCGGTCCCGAGGTCGACGGCGAATCCAAGCAGACGATCGTCGGCATCTCGTCCGAAACCGGCGACAAGGTCAGCTCGGCCGAGATCACCGGCAACGTCGAGGATTTCGGAACACTACTCACCCCTCAGGTATTGGAATGACCCGATCAGGACCGATCCTGGATCGCCGCGGGTTCCTCCGCATCGGCTCCCTCGGAGCCGGTGCGGTGGGCCTCGGCATCCTGGGTCTGGGTGCGGCGTCCTGCAGTTCGGCCGATGCGGCCGACTCAGGCGCCCCGCCCGACTACATCTCGCCCACCGACCCCGAGATCGCCGCGGCCGAACAGGCCCGCCGTTGGAACGGAAAGGAGGTTCCGGTAGCGCTCGCCGCGGGCGTGGCCACCGTCGATCTCGGCGGCCGGCTCGTCGACACCTGGTCGTACGGCGGCCGCGCGGTGGCACCTGAACTGCGGGCGAGTGTGCGCGACAAGATGCTCGTGTCGGTGCGCAACGACCTGGAAGTGGACACGACCCTGCATTGGCACGGTATCCGGATCCGCAACGACATGGACGGTGCGGCACCGGTGACGCAGGATCCGATCGCACCGGCGGGCGCGTTCGTGTACGACTTCGTCGTTCCCGACCCGGGCACGCACTGGTACCACTCGCACAGCGGCCTGCAGGCCGATCGTGGACTGTTCGGGGCCCTCGTCGTCGAGGACCCGGACGACCGCTCGGGTGCGGATGTCGACGTCGTGCTCGTGCTCGACGACTGGATCGACGGGCTCGGCACCACACCTGAAGCGGTGCTGGCGGCGCTCAATCCGGCGATGGCCGGCGGTCACGGCCACGGCGGGCACGGCGGTGGCACGGCCGTCGAACACAGCGCCGAGCAGATGTCGGTGGCCCAGGCCGCCGTCTCCGGTGGGCACGGTTCCTCGACGCCGCTCGGCGGGATGACCCAGCACATCGGGTATCCGCTGCACCTGATCAACGGGCGCCCGCCCAACGACCCCGAGGTCGTGACGGCGGCACCGGGCAGCCGGGTGCGGCTGCGGATCATCAATGCGGCCGCCGAGACGCCGTACCGCTTCGCGATCGCCGGGCACGAACTGACGGTGATCGCGGCGGACGGCTTCGACGTCACCCCGACGACCACCGACACCCTGATCATCGGGATGGCGCAGCGCTACGACGTGCTCGTCACGTTGAAGTCCGGCGCCTGGCCGGTGGTCGCGAAAGTCGAGGGCCGGGACGGTCACGCGTCGACCGTGCTGCGCTCCACCGATGCCGCTCCCCTGTCGAATCCCGATGTGGGGCCGGTCATCCCGGAACTCGCCGGTAGGCTGCTCGCCGAGAGCGCGCTGCGGCCGGCCGATGCGGTCCGGCTCGATTCGCGGCCCGTCGACCGGGACTACCGGGTCGAGCTGATCCAGGCCGGCGACCGGTACGTGTGGGGCATGGCCGGACCCGACGCCGGGAAACTGGTCATGCGCCAAGGGGAACGGGTGCGCATCACGATGGCGAACACCACAACGATGTGGCATCCGATGCACACCCACGGACACACGTTCGCGATTCCCGAATACGGCGGTCTGCGCCGTGACACCGTCAATGTCCTACCCGGCACCGAACTCGCGATCGAGTTCGACGCCGACAATCCGGGCGAGTGGATGTTCCACTGCCACAATGCCTATCACTTCGAGGCGGGTATGACCGCGAACCTGCGGTATATCCGATGAGAGGACACCCCGTGAAGAAACTGCTTCCACTGGCCGCGGCACTGATCGCCGCTTCCGGACTGACCGCGTGCGGATCGTCCGATGCGGCGACCGAACCCGCCGTCGTGATCGACGTGACGAACATGTCGTACTCGCCCGCGTCGGTCACCATCGAGAAGGGCCAGACCGTCCAGTGGCGGTTCGACGACAACGGGTTGCCCCACGACGTCGCCGGTGACGGCCCGCTCGACGGTGTGCTGCAGAGCGAACTGCTCACCGAGGGCACCTACGAATTCACCTTCGACGAGGCCGGCACGTTCACGTACCACTGCACACCGCACGCGTCGATGGTCGGCACAGTGATCGTGCAATAGTGCAGCCGCGCAGACTCGTTCGGCATCGCTGGATCCTCGCCTGCGGTGTCCTCGCCACCGCGGCGGCCGGATGCGCCGGAGAGGAAGCGCCCGACGCGGTGATCGAGATCAGCAACGTGCAGTTCAGCCCGATGGACGTCGTCGTGCCGGTCGGCGGCACCGTCGAATGGCGGTTCGAGGACGGCGGTGTCCTCCACCACGTCGAGTCGCCCGGTGCCTTCGACAGCGGGATCACAGGCGACGGCACCTACACGCACACGTTCGACCAGGCCGGGACGTACACGTACACGTGCTCGATCCATCCGTACATGACCGGCACCGTCACCGTCCGCTGACACCCCAGCGGAAGTTCGAAGACAGCAACCGACCAGGAGGTTCCCATGACCGCCGTCCTGTCCCATCAACCGATCGAGACCGATCTCCCCGACATCCGCCCGACCCTCGAAGGCGCGGTGTCCGTGCAGGCACGCCTCGGCATGGCTGCCGGTGCCGCCGTCGTCGGCGCGGGTGTCGCGACTCTCGCCTCCCCGACGACGTCGACGGCGCTGACCGCCGCGGTCGTCGGCGCGGGCCTCGTCACCTCGCTGGCCGCGAACTGGTCGACATGTGGCATGTCGGTGGCCGGGGTCGTCGCGGCACCGAAGCAGCCCAACCGCAAGGGCTCATCGACGCCGCTGCGCCGGCTCGGCTGGCACGCGCTGGGCTCGGTGAGCACCGGCGCGGTCACCGGTGCGCTGCTCGGCGCGATCGGATCGGTCACCGCCGCACACCTGTCGCCGCTGTGGCTGCTCGCCGGATGGGCCCTATTCGCGCTCGCCTACGGCCTGCACGAGATCGGTGTGCTCACGATGCCGGCGCCGATGCGCCGTCAGCAGCTCCCCCGGCACCTGCGTCGGACCATGGAGCCGTGGAAGGTGTCGCTGCTGTTCGGCGCGATCATCGGCCCCGGTTTCATGATCTTCATCCGGTCCAGCGCGTACTACCTGCTGGTGCTCGGCGTGCTCGCGGTCGGCTCCCCCGCCCTGGGCGCGGCGATGTTCACCGTCGTCTCGCTCGGCCGGTGCATGCCGAGTGTCGCGGCCATCATCCACTCCCGCCGCGGCGGCACGATGCCCGGCTTCCTGTCGGTGATGTGCGTCGTCGATCGTCGCGTGCAGGCAGTGACCGGCGCTGCGCTGGTCGGCCTGGCCGCGTTCGCCGCGCTCGCGCTGGTCTGACGTCCGCCACGAAGACGAGTGTGCAGAAGTTGTCGCGGCGCCTCGGCGCGTCGCGACAACTTCTGCACGTTCACCGCGAGGGGTGACACGTAGGGTGGTCCGGACCCGTCGAGGTGGAGGTACGGAACACGATGAGCGACCCCGGATCCGGTACGTCGCGCGCCGTCACGGGGTGGACGTACGGCCTGTTGTTCGTCGCGATCGCCGCGTGCGGGGTGATCGTGAGCGGCCTGCTCCGCGACCCCGAACCAGAACTGACCACCACACCTCCGACGACCACGACGGCCGCGCCGGCCGCCGCCGAGGAATACACCTACGTCACCGAACCGGTGACCTACCCGACGACCATCCCCGGATGCGAGAGCGTCGAACCACCCGGTGACGACGCAGGGTTCCTCTCCTTCTCCGGCAGCGACTTCGGGTACGACAACCCCGCGTATCCGTGGTTCTCGGGACCGAAGGCGGTCGCGATGACCGACGCAGTCGTCCGCGCGTTGCCGGACGACGCCGACATGGTCTTCGCGTCGCCCCGGCAGTCCCTGCTGTTCGGACCGATCCTCGATCCGTCTTTCGAGAACGACGCGGACCGCGCCCGGTTCGGCGGTTTCACGACGGCATATGCGACGATCCGCCGCGACGAGGACGCCGGGGCGCTATCCCTGTCCGTCCGGGCGTCGACGACGCCCGTCCCGCCGTGTGTCGCCGGCAGGCTCGATGAACGCCGCGTGCTCGACGACGGCACCGTCGTGGACGTCAATGACACGTGGTCCGAAACCAACGGGGTGCGAACGGTGTTCCGGAGCGCGCAGGCGTACGCCCCCGACGGTTCCGAGATCAGCGCGCACATCGACGACACCGACAGCACGACCGGGGACGCCGTCCACTCTGGCCATCCCCCGCTGACCGTCGACGAACTCGTCGCCCTGGTCTCCGTACCCGAACTGCGTGTGAGCGCACCGGTTCCGCCCGGCACGCCGACCGTCCCGGAATCGTGCTCCTCGCCCTCGGACAGTGACCCGATCGACGCCGCGACCGCCGCCCGGCTGGACGGTGTGCTGGCGGGGATTCCCGTCGCCGACCTCGCGGTGGATAGCCCGCTCGGTGAACTGCGACCCGCAGGTTTCGACGGCGCAGGATTGTGCCAGGCCGTGCGCGTCACGACGCCCGGAAGCGAATCGACGCTGACCGTCGCGGTCGCGGCAGGACAACCACGCCCATCCGCTACACCCGACGACGAGGCGCCCACCCCGACCACCGGGAGCGGATTCGTCGAGACCCGAGAACTACCGGACGGCACGGTAATCCAGCGGCGGGAGTACATCCTCACGACGCAAGGACTCGCGGCAGGTTCGGTCCCCGTGACGAGTACGACCCGGACGGTGACCGTGACCCGCCCGTCGGGCACCCGGGTCGATGTCACCTCCCGCGCCGATATTCCGGACGAACCGCTACCGATGGAGCGCCTCGAGCAGATCGCGTCGACGCCGGGCCTGGAGGTGTGACGGTGGCGGTAACCAGGGAGATTCGAAACCTCTTGTGTGCCGCGGTCGCCGCCGTCGTGACCACGGCCGGCGCTGTCGCGGTGATCGCCCACGCCGACGGCGACGGCACCCGCAAGATCACCGGAACCGTCGACGCGGCGCCCGGCCTCGGCTGGACCGTCGAGGCGCGCACCGTCCACGGACACGAGTCGGCGCAGTTCCGGGATCCTGTGTACGGCAGCGAATACGACTGGGGCATGCCGGGTTTCCTCGATCTCGGCGACACCGCCGTCGCGCTCGTCGGTGTCCCGGGCGGCATGGCCCTGGACGATGCGCACCTCGTCGGTGTCGACGCCGACTCCGGACGGATCCGGTGGCTCAGCCCCGCGAGCGACCTGGCCGGATGCGCGGATTCCGCGGTGGATGCAACCCTGGTGTGCTTCACTCCGGGCTGGTCCGACGATCCGGCGCTGGTCGGCTACGACCTCGTGACGGGTGAGATCACCCGCGTCCCCACCGAGTGGGGCACCTTCGCGATCGCCGCCACCGACGACCGTCTCTACGTCGCGGAAGGCAGCGTCGAGAACGACGACGTGCGGGTGCACGCAGGAACTCTCCTCGATCCCGACGCGCACTTCACCCGCGCGTTCGACATGGGCACCGGCTGGGACGACACCGCCCTACCCGACGCCCTCGATGTGCACCACGGACAGGGACTGCTCACGCTCGGTACCGACATCGCCGGATTCGACCTCGACACCGGCGACGAGACGTGGACCGCGCAGGCGGACGGCTGCTCCCGCGTCCAGCCGACGCTCGGCGCGCTGGTCGTGCGCGTGCACGTCGAGTGCGACGGTCTCCGTGTCACCGGATCCGACCTGCTCGACGGCACCGGAGCCGTCATCGCCGCCACCGACAGCGCCGCGGCGCACTCCCCTGCGTTCGACGGCCCCGCCGACGACACCGTACCGGTCCTGCTCGGCGACGGCGCGTACGACCGGGCCACCGGTGACCCGGTGTGGTCCGCCCCGGAACTCGTGTCGGTGCCACGGGAACCGGACGAGTACAACGCCAACACCCGGTTGGGCACGGTGCGTGCCGTGCTCGGCGACGTCGCGCTGCTGACCGATCACACCGCCCACACCGAGACCGGACTCGACCTGCGCACCGGGACCAGGCTGTGGCAGAACGTGCCCGAACGGTCCGGCACGGTGCTGGGCCACACCGAAGACCTCATCGTGCAGTCCGATTTCACCGGCCTGTGGGCGATGGACGTCCGGACCGGGGACCTCGAGTGGGATATCCCGTTCCTTGCGGTCGACAACGATCCGGACGCGCTCGGTGACGGGGGAACGCTCAGCGTCCGCCCCGGCGACCGGTACGTCTACGTTTCGGCGCGCTCGATTATCGGCCTGCGCCCACTCTGACTGTCGGGCAACGGCATTCGAGTGCATGTTCACCACTCCACGCTCACCGGAAATCCTTGTCGGCGGTGTCGAGCACGATCCGGAGGACGGCCTTCGATGCCGGGTTGGGGTCGTCGCGTCGCCATGCCACACGAAGGTCGACGTCGGGGGTGGACTCGTCGAGCGGAACGAACACGACATGGGGATCGTTGACGTTCGCCGCCACCGACGCCAGGGTCAGGTGACACCCGACCTCGGCGCTGACCAGCGCCAATGCCGTCTGGGTGTCCGGAGCGACCTGGACCACGTCGGGGACGAAACCTCCGGCGCGCGCGAGCCGGCGCAACCGATCGGGAAGGACCGCGCCCTCGTGCGGGGGCAGGGAGACGAAGCCTTCCGCAGCGAACCGAGCGATCGACAGTCGCTGTTCCCCCGCCAGCGGATGGGTGTCCGGTAGTGCTACGACGAGCGAGTCCTGCATCACCACGCGTACGGCCACCTCGGCGGGGACGATGTCCCAGCGGCCCAGCGCGATGTCGGTCTCGCCGCTCACGAGCTTCTTCATCGCGGGCTGGGCGAAGTTCTGGCTGGAGAGCTCGAGCTGGATGCCGGGCCGCTGCGAACGCACCACCCGGGCGAGGCGAGCGACGAGCTGGTGGGTCGACGCCCCGGCGAACGCGATGCGGACGAGTCCGACGTCTCCGTCGTCGGCGGCGCGGACCGCGGCCTCGGCCCGGCGCAGCGCGTCGAGTACGTCCCGGGCAGGGCCGACGAGCGCCTCTCCACTCGCCGTGAGTTTCACCGCCCGGGTGCTGCGGGAGAACAACTCGGTGTCGAGTTCGCGTTCGAGTTGCTTGATGGTGCGGCTCAGTGGGGGCTGCGCTCGATGCAGCTTCTCGGCTGCACGACCGAAGTGCAGTTCCTCGGCAACCGCCAGGAACGCCTGGAGTTGTGAGATCTCCACCTGATCCGCCCTTCTACCTCGGGTGATGCTTTTCATGTCATTTCAGAACTACCGATTAGGTATTGGACCGATCATAATCCCGTCGCCATAGTTGGTGACATGTCCCTCCTCGAAACCGAAGTCCCCGACGACGTCTTCGCCGACATCCTCGGGCACGTCAGAGAATTCGTCCGCACTCGCGTGGTCCCTCGGGAGCAGGAGATCGCCGAGACCGACGCCATCCCCGACGACATCCGGGCCGCCGTCAAGGAGATGGGCCTGTTCGGCTACGCCGTTCCGCAGGAATGGGGCGGCCTGGGCCTGAACCTGATGCAGGACGTCGAACTCGCCATGGAACTGGGATACACCACCCTGTCGCTGCGCTCGATGTTCGGAACCAACAACGGCATCGCCGGGCAGGTCCTGGTCAACTTCGGCACCGACGAGCAGAAGAAGCGGTGGCTCGAAGGTATCGCCTCCGGCGACGTCGTCGCCTCCTTCGCCCTGACGGAGCCGGGTGCCGGTTCGAACCCCGCCGGACTGCGCACCAAGGCCGTGCGCGACGGCGACGACTGGATCATCACGGGCGAGAAGCGGTTCATCACCAACGCACCGATCGCCGATCTGTTCGTCGTCTTCGCGCGCACGCGTCCGGCCGACGAGAACGGCACCGGCATCGCGGTCTTCCTCGTCCCGGCGGACGCCGACGGTGTGCAGGTGGGCAACAAGGACGCCAAGATGGGCCAGGCCGGCGCCTGGACCGCGGACGTGCACTTCGACCAGGTCCGGGTTCCCGCGGCAGCGCTGGTCGGCGGCAACGAGGACGTGGGCTACAAGGCCGCGATGATCTCGCTCGCCCGCGGCCGCGTGCACATCGCCGCGCTGGCCGTCGGGCAGGCACAGCGCGCCCTCGACGAATCGGTCGCGTACGCGGCTGCGGCAACTCAGGGCGGCACCCCGATCGGCAACTTCCAGCTGGTGCAGGCGATGATCGCCGATCAGCAGACCGGGGTGATGGCCGGCCGCGCGCTCGTCCGTGACGCCGCGAAGGCATGGGTCGAGGAGACCGACCGCCGTATCGCCCCCTCGGTGGCGAAGCTGTTCTGCACCGAAATGGTCGGAAAGGTCGCCGATCTCGCCGTGCAGATCCACGGCGGCAGCGGGTACATGCGCGAGGTCGCCGTCGAACGGATCTACCGCGACGTGCGCCTGCTGCGCCTGCACGAGGGCACCAGCGAAATCCAGCGCCTGATCATCGGGGGCGGACTCGTGAAGCAGGAACAGAAGGCAAAATGACACTCCCCCTCGAGGGCGTGACCGTCGTCGCGCTCGAACAAGCCGTGGCGGCACCGCTGGCCACGCGGAACCTTGCCGATCTCGGAGCCCGCGTGATCAAGGTCGAACGCCCCGACGGTGGCGACCTCGCGCGCGGCTACGACCACGTGGTGCACGGCACGGGCGCGCACTTCGTGTGGCTCAACCGAGGCAAGGAATCGATCGCCGTCGATCTCAAGCGGCCGGAAGGACGCACGGCCGTACGGAATCTCGTCGATCGTGCGGATGTCTTCCTGCAGAACCTCGCGCCCGGCGCGGCCGAGCGACTCGGGTTCGGAGCCGAACGACTGCGTGCCGATCACCCCGAACTGATCGTGGTGAACCTCTCCGGGTTCGGCGCGGGCGGGCCGATGGAACAACGCAAGGCCTACGACATGCTCGTACAGGCCGAGGCCGGCCTGATCTCGATCACGGGCACGCCCGAAACCCCGGTGAAGACAGGTATCCCCACGGCCGATATCGCGTCCGGAATGTATTGTGCCCAAGCGGTTCTTGCAGCCCTGTTGCGGCGGGGACGCACCGGTGAGGGATCCGTGATCGACGTGTCGATGCTCGAGGCCACGGTCGAGTGGATGGGCCACTCGATGTACACGCAGATGTACACGGGCGAGCAGCCACCGCGCATGGGGCTGAGCCACACGTCGATCGCGCCGTACGACGCGTATCCCACTCGAGACGGCCAGGTACTGATCGGTGTGCAGAGCGAGAACGGTTGGCGCGCACTGGTCCACGACGTCCTCGAAGCGCCCGAACTCGCCGACGATCCCCGCTTCGCGACAAACATCGACCGCGTGAAACATCGAGCCGAGTGCGACGCCGCGGTGGCCGAACGAACCGCTCACCGGTCGACCGCCGAACTCGATGCGAAACTTGCCGCTGCCGGTGTTCCCGCGGCGCAGGTCAAGCAGATCGAGCAGGTCGTCGCCCATCCGCAACTCGCCGCCAGAAACCGCTGGCGCACCGTCGGCACCGAGAACGCCGAGGTCGAGGCGCTGCTTCCCCCGGCGACCTTCAGCGATGTCGAGGCCCGCATGGGCGACGTCCCCGCGCTCAGTCAGCACACTCGTGCACTGCTCGAGGAATCCGGAATGGATTCGGCCGACGTCGAATCCGCCCTCGAAGCGGGAATCGCCGTGCAATCGACCAAGCTCCATTCCGCTTCGACGCGGTGACACACACGGACCCGACCGAGTCGGGTCACAACGAAAGGATTCTAATGCTGTCAGGACGCACCGCGGTGATCACCGGAGGCGCTCAGGGGATCGGATACGCGATCGCCCGTACGTTCGCCGACAACGGCGCCCGGGTCGTGATCGGCGACCTCGATGAGTCCAAGGCGAAGGATGCTGCTGCTTCGCTCGGAACCGAGGCGCTCGGCGTCGGCTGCAACGTGGTCTTCTCCGACGACGTGGCCCGTCTGCTCGACGCTGCCGTCGAATCGTTCGGATCGCTCGACGTCATGGTCAACAACGCCGGCATCACCCGCGACGCGACGATGCGCAAGATGACCGAACAGCAGTTCGACGACGTGATCTCTGTTCACCTGCGCGGATGCTGGAACGGCACCCGTCTGGCGGCCGGGATCATGCGTGAGAACGGCGGCGGATCGATCATCAACCTGTCCTCGATCTCCGGCAAGGTCGGTTTCGTGGGTCAGACGAACTACTCCGCGGCCAAGGCCGGAATCGTCGGCCTGACGAAGGCGGCTGCCAAGGAGGTCGCACATCTCGGGGTACGGATCAACGCCGTTCAGCCCGGTCTCATCCGCACGGCGATGACCGAAGCGATGCCACAGAAGGCGTGGGACCAGAAGATGTCCGAGATCCCCATGCAGCGGGCCGGCGAACCGTCCGAAATAGCTTCCGTCGCCCTCTTCTACGCGTCGAACCTGTCCTCGTACATGACCGGCACCGTCGCGGAGGTCACCGGCGGACGCTACATGTAGAGCGGACTGTTCCACATCGGAACACCGTCACTTCGGCCTGTCGCTCTAGCGTGGGAGCGGTAGCCATGGTGCCCGTCACATCGGTGCCACCGCGGCGGACGACAACACATCGGGACGCGAACCGACCGTGTCCTGCGAGCCGACAGGACGACCTCATGACCACAGACATGACCACAGAACGCTTCCAGCGAGGCCTCGACCGCATGATGGGGCTCGTCTCCACCGAGCACTCCAACACGTTCGATCACGCCAAGCTCGTCGAGTCCTACAAGGATCTCGACACCGAGCTGCCCGACTACATCGTCTCGTTCGCGTTCGGGGACATCTACTCCCGGACGAGCCTGAGCCGGCAGGAGCAGACGCTCGTCACCATCTCCACGTTGGTCGCCCTGGGCACCGAGCCGCAGCTGAAGCTGCACATCAATGTGGGTTTCAATGTGGGCCTGACCAAGGAGAAGATCGTCGGCGCTCTGATCCAGTGCATCCCCTACATCGGATTCCCGCGCGTCCTCAACGCCCTGACTCTGCTCAAGGAAGTCATGGCCGAGCGCGGCCTCGAGGTCGAGTCGCCCACCAACTGAGGCGACATCCCGCGGCACATCAGGGTCCGTGCGGATCGCCGCCCCACCCACTCAATATCTCTAGGAAACCCTCATGCACTTGGCTATCGGACTCGGGCCCATCGGCGGAAGTGTCGGCGCACATCTCGCCGAGCTGGGCCGGAAGGTGTACGGCTACGACTTCAACCAGGATCGCCTCCGCGAGTGGTCGCAGGAGACCGGGTCGCCGGCCGGTAGCGACCTGGCGGACGTCGATTGGCCGTCCGTCGACAGTGTCCATGTCGCGGTGCGGCTGGCGGACCAGGTCTCGTCGGTGTTCGAGGCCCTGACGGCCCACACCGCCCAGCCGTTGACCGTCTTCGTCCACACCACGCTCGCGCCCGCGGACGCCCGGAAGATCCTGCCCTCGGCCCCGGACGGCTGGCGTGTCTTCGAGGCCCCCGTGTCGGGCGGCCCCCAGGGTGCACGCCACGGCACGATGACCGTCTTCCTCGCCGGACCCGCTCCCACCGACGCCGAAAACGCTCTGCTGGAAGACATCTCCGGCCGTGTGTTCCGCATGCAGTCCTACGGACAGCCGGCCATCGTGAAGCTGCTCAACAACACCCTCGCCACCTACAACCTGGCCGCCGCCGCACGGATGCTCGCTGTCGCCGAGCAGTCGGGGGTCGCAGCCCGGGACCTCTTCGACGTGATCGGAGTGTCCACCGGCCAGAGCTGGATGGGCGACAACCTCGCCGATGTCCAGTACGACCTGCTGCTCAAGGATGTCGAGTTGCTCCGCGGCGAAATCGGCTCGCTTCCCGCCGTGGATCTCGGCGACGAAGTCGAGGCGAACATTCTCCGAGCACGTGAACTGCTGACCAGCGGTTCCGAAAATCGTTGACCGAGAACGAATAACACCGACACCACCGGGCGGGTCGCTTCCCGCCGGGAACATGTCCCCGCGCAGAGGGGTCGGACGAGGTTGGCTCCTCGTCCGGCCCCTCTCCGCGTGTCCGGTGCTGCGCAGACCTGTCGGCGCGACAGGATGTTCCGGATGTGTTTCACATCGGAACAGCTGTGTGCCGGAATACAGGCCTAATTTCGAATACAGACCTCGTGTCGACTGTCACACGGGATCGACACGGCGGGAGACGCCACAGGAAGCGGAACGCAGGGGTTTTCCGCTTCGGGTCGGATTCGACACCAATCTCATCGCACCGAACGAAGGCAATTTCCATGACTGCACAGATCGCACCCAGCTTCGTCGACGCCGTTGTCATCGGCGCCGGATTCGGCGGCATCTACGCCGTGCACAAGCTGCACAACGAACTCGGGCTGACCACCGTCGGTTTCGACAAGGCGGAAGGCCCCGGTGGCACCTGGTACTGGAACCGTTACCCCGGTGCCCTCTCCGACACCGAGAGCCACCTCTACCGCTTCTCGTTCGACCGCGACCTGCTGCAGGACGGCACCTGGAAGACCACCTACATCACCCAGCCGGAGATCCTCGAGTACCTGGAGAGCGTCGTCGAGCGGTTCGACCTGCGCCGCCACTTCCGGTTCGGCACCGAGGTCACCTCCGCGATCTACCTGGACGACGAAAGCCTGTGGGAGGTCACCACCGACAAGGGTGAGGTCTACCGCGCCAAGTACGTCGTGAACGCCGTCGGTCTGCTCTCCGCGATCAACTTCCCCGACCTGCCCGGTCTGGACACCTTCGAGGGCGAGACCATCCACACCGCGGCCTGGCCCGAGGGCAAGAGCCTCGCCGGCCGTCGCGTCGGTGTCATCGGCACCGGATCCACCGGCCAGCAGGTCATCACCGCCCTGGCCCCCGAGGTCGAGCACCTCACCGTGTTCGTCCGGACCCCGCAGTACTCCGTGCCGGTCGGCAACCGACCGGTCACGAAGGAACAGATCGACGCGATCAAGGCCGACTACGACGGCATCTGGGACCGCGCCAAGAAGTCCGCGGTGGCCTTCGGCTTCGAGGAGTCCACCCTGCCGGCCATGTCGGTGTCGGAGGAGGAGCGCAACCGCATCTTCCAGGAGGCCTGGGACCACGGCGGCGGCTTCCGCTTCATGTTCGGGACCTTCGGCGACATCGCCACCGACGAGGCCGCCAACGAAGCCGCCGCATCGTTCATCCGCAGCAAGGTCGCGGAGATCATCGAGGATCCGGAGACCGCCCGCAAGCTGATGCCGACCGGTCTGTTCGCCAAGCGTCCGCTGTGCGACAGCGGCTACTACGAGGTGTACAACCGGCCGAACGTCGAGGCCGTCGCGATCAAGGAGAACCCGATCCGCGAGGTCACCGCGAAGGGCGTCGTGACCGAGGACGGCGTGCTGCACGAACTCGACGTGCTCGTCTTCGCCACCGGATTCGACGCGGTGGACGGCAACTACCGCCGCATCGAGATCCGTGGCCGGGACGGCCTGCACATCAACGACCACTGGAACGGTCAGCCGACGAGCTACCTGGGTGTCACGACCGCGAACTTCCCCAACTGGTTCATGGTCCTCGGACCCAACGGCCCGTTCACGAACCTGCCGCCGACCATCGAGACGCAGGTCGAGTGGATCAGCGACACCGTCGAATACGCCGAGCGCAACGGCATCCGCGCCGTCGAGCCCTCGCCGGAGGCCGAGGAGGAGTGGACCGAGACCTGCACGGAGATCGCGAACGCCACGCTGTTCACCCGAGGCAACTCGTGGATCTTCGGCGCAAACATTCCGGGCAAGGAGCCGAGCGTTCTGTTCTACCTGGGCGGGCTGGGCAACTACCGCGGCGTTCTCTCCGGGGTCGTCGCCGACGGGTACCGCGGCTTCGAGCTGAAGTCCGCTGTCCCGGTGACGGTCTGACCTGCCGACCGTACGGAGGGAGGGGGTGCCGCCGATCGGCGGCACCCCAGCGGTCGGATGCACACATCGCCGGGGTTCGACAGGGATCGGACCGGAGGGGGTTTTCATGCGCAACGAGGGATATCGATGATCGGATTGCCAAGCTGGAGAGCGCCGTACGACTTCGCCGAACGAATCGTCGCGCCGCCGGCCGAAGCGTTGGTGCGCAGCGATCGGTTCGCGGCAGTTACCGCCACCGTTTTCGGTATCCGGCGTGCCGTGGGCGATGGCCTGAACGGTCTCGCCGCGACGGTGTGGCACCTGGTCAATCTGCCGGCCGGCAGCGACCTGCATCGGATGCACGCACAGCTCGGGGCGTTGGACCGGGACGTGCGGCGGCTGTCGCTGCAGCTCGAGCAGCGCGACACCGCTCGAACAGGGAGTGATGGACGATGACGATCGACGTCGAAGCACCGGGCATCGTCGGCCGTGTGGGCCGGGAGCTCGAACGTTCCGTGCTCCGGGCACGCAACGGAATTCGTATGGCGGCGGGAATCTCACGACCCGAGGTGGGGACGACGCCCAAGGATGTGGTGTGGCGCCACGGTCGCACCGAACTGTGGCGGTACCGCAACGACGACGTGCGGGTCTCGCCCCCGCTCCTGATCGTCTTCGGCCTGTTCTCGCGTAGCTACATCCTGGATCTGCAGAAGGGCAACAGCTTCGTCGAGCAGCTCGTGGACGCCGGATTCGATGTGTACCTGCTGGATTGGGGGGTTCCCGACGAGCGCGACGCGGCGAACCGGTTGGAGGACTACGTCGACGACTACATTCCCGCCGCGGTCGAAGAGGTGCGCCGCATCTCGGGAACCGAACAGGTCAACATGCTCGGTTACTGCTTCGGCAGCGTCCTGTCCCTGCTCTATGCCGCCCACCATCGCGACGCGCCGCTGCGCAGCCTGGCCGTCGTGTCCGCGCCGATCGACCTGCAGCAACTGGGACCGTTGACCAGCGTGCTCGGCACGGTCGAGCAGGATGTCGAGAAACTGCTCGATGTCGACGGCAATGTGCCGCCGCGGGTGGTCCACCAGGCGTTCCAGATTCTGAAGCCGACCACGCAGATCACCCGGTACGTCGACTTGTTCGACAAGCTGTGGAACGACGACTACGTCACGGCCTATCAGGCGATGATCGGTTGGGCCACCGATCACGTCCCGCTCCCCGGTGGGGTCGCACGGCAATTGGCGGAGATGACCCGGACCAACGCGCTCGTCGACGACACGATCGTCCTCGGCGGAGACCGGGTCCACCTCTCCGACATCACGGTGCCGTTCCTGACGGTGCTGGGCGACCGCGACCACATCGTGCCGGAGGCGTCCGCCGCCCCGCTCATCGATCTGGTCGGCTCGTCCGACAAACACGAGTTGCGGCTCGAGGGCGGGCACGTGGGAGTGCTCGTGGGCCGGACCGCGGCGAAGAAGACCATCCCCGCCATCATCGAATTCCTCCTCCGACGAAGCGAGACCATCACATGACCAGCACCTCGCAACGAGGTATGTCGGCACCGGGTGATCTGCTCCACTACACCGAGTACCCGCGAGCGGCCCTCGACGGGGCGCTCCTCGCGTGCGCGGCACCCCTGTTCGCCACACTTCCGCGTGGAGACAACCATCCCGTGCTCATCCTGCCGCGCCTGCACGGAACCGACATGTCCGCGGCGCCGATGCATTTCGTGCTCCGGGGACTCGGATACCGGACCTACGGGTGGCGGCTCGGCCGCAACATCGGCCCCACCGGCAAGGCGGTGCACGGTATGCGGGCACGGCTGGACTACCTGACCAACCGGTTCCAGCAGCCGGTCACGGTCATCGGGTGGAGTCTCGGGGGTATCTACGCCCGCCAGCTGGCTCGTCGCACTCCGGAAGCCGTCCGGCAGGTCATCACGCTGGGCAGCCCGATCCGTCTGGCCCGGCACGAGCAGAGCCGCGCCAACCGGCTGTTCCATTCGTACGCCCACCAGCACATCGAGCCGTTGGACGTACCGCTCGAACGGGGCAAGGGTCCGCTCCCGGTCCCTGCGACGTCGATCTACAGCCCGCTCGACGGCGTCGTTGCCTGGCGGACCTGCCTCGACGAGCCGTCCGAGCGTGCGGAGAACATCGCCGTCCTGGCCAGCCACATCGGGATCATCCGTCACCCGGCGGCGTTGTGGGCCGTCGCGGACCGTCTCGCCCAACCCGTCGGCAGGTGGACCCCGTTCCGGCCCCCGCCGTGGCTGTGGATGGCCTACCCAGAACCCGAAAGTCCCGCACCGGAAAGCCTCTCATGACGAACCTCGCTCACATCCTCACCGAGTCCGCGCGCCGATATCCCGATCGGCCCGCCCTTCGTGTCGACGACGACGCCGTCACCTATGCAGATCTCGACGCCCTGACCGCGCGTGCCGCGGCTCGCCTCCGGGCCCGAGGAGTCCTGCCGGGTGACCGAGTCGCGATCGCACTGCCGAACGTTCTGGCATTCCCGGTTCTCTACTACGGCGTTCTTCGCGCCGGCGCGACCGTCGTGCCGATCAACCCGCTGCTCAAGTCCCGCGAACTCGAGCACCATTTCCGTGATTCCGGTGCCGTGCTCGCGTTGGTGTGGAGCACGGTGACGGCCGAGGCGGAGTCCGCTGCCGCAGCGACCGGAACCGAGACCGTCGTCGTCGACGAGGAGACCGTCGCGGCCGTCGCGGAGTGGCCGGCCGCCGAGGACGTCGCTCCGCGTGAGGAGGACGATACGGCAGTCATCCTCTACACCTCGGGCACGACCGGCACCCCGAAGGGTGCCCAGCTCACACACGCGAATCTGCGTCGCAACGCCATCACATTCGTCGACATGTTCGACTTCGGGCCCGGCGACGTGGTGGCGGGGTGCCTGCCGTTCTTCCATGCGTTCGGGCAGAGCAACGCACTGAACGCCTCCATCCTGGCGGGCGCGAGTGTGTCACTGGTACAGCGCTTCGACGCTGCGAAGGTTCTGCACCTCATCGAGCGGCACGGGGTGACCGTGTTCGAGGGCGTTCCCACGATGTATGTCGGCCTGCTCCACACCGATCGCGGGCAGGTCGACACCTCGAGCCTGCGCATGTGTGTCTCCGGTGGTGCCGCATTGCCGGTCGAGGTTCTGAACGGCTTCGAGGAGACCTTCGGCGCCCCGATTCTCGAGGGTTACGGTCTGACCGAGACGTCGCCGACCGCCACCTTCAACCGGCTCGGCCACACGAAGCCCGGCTCGATCGGACTGCCCATCGACGGTGTCGACATGAAGGTGGTGGACAGGAACGGCGCCGAGGTCCCGTCCGGTGAGGTCGGCGAGATCGTCATCCGGGGGCACAACGTGATGAAGGGCTACTGGAACCGTCCGGAAGCCACCGCGGCGGCGATCGTCGACGGATGGTTCCATACCGGCGACATGGCCGTCCGCGACGACGACGGCTTCTACTTCGTCGTCGACCGCAAGAAGGACATCATCATTCGGGGCGGGTACAACATCTACCCGCGCGAGATCGAAGAAGTGCTCTACGAGCATCCCGCAGTGCGCGAGGCCGCGGTCATCGGTGTGCCGCACGCGACGCACGGTGAGGAGGTCGCCGCCGCGATCACCTTGCGTGCCGGCGCCGCCGCGACACCCGACGAACTCCGCGAGTACGTCAGGACCCGCGTGGCCGCCTACAAGTATCCGCGCCATGTCTGGCTGGTCGACAGGCTTCCCAAGGGAAGCACCGGCAAGATCCTCAAGCGCGAGATCGACTTCCCCGCAGAGCTTCTGGGGACTTCTACGCCCTCCGGTCGGGATCGGGGCCATCGGCCGTCCGACCCGAACGGGCGCCACCGGCACACCGAACCGGCCGCCGCGCCGACCACATGACGAAACCTGCTCCCCCATCGGAGAACCGAATGACTTCGACAACAACCGATCCGGACACTCGACGCAGACGAACCGTCGCGTGGGTCGTGTCCCTCGCCACCGTCGGCCTGATCTTCGACGGCTACGACCTCGTCGCCTACGGCGCGGTGGTGTCCACCTTCCTCGACGATCCGAGTCACATCGGTGAGGTCACGCCCGCGCTCGCGGGCACGCTCGGCAGCTACGCGCTGCTGGGAATGATGTTCGGCGCCTTGCTCGCCGGCGCCGTCGGCGACGTGCTGGGACGCCGCAAGGTCATGCTCATCTCCTACGCATGGTTCTCCATCGGCATGTTCGTCACCGCACTGATGACGACGACCACCACCTTCGGTGCGATGCGCTTCGTCACCGGCCTCGGCATCGGGGCACTCATCGCGACGACCGCGACCCTGGTGACCGAGATCGCCCCGCCGGGGAAGAAGAACCTCTACAGTGCGATCACCTACTCCGGCGTGCCGCTGGGGAGCCTGCTGGGCGCCCTTCTCGCGATCCTTCTGCTGGAATCCATCGGCTGGCGAGGGCTGTTCATGATCGGAGCACTGCCGATCGTCACGCTGTTGCCCCTGGCGATCGTGAAGATGCCCGAGTCGGTGCAGTGGCTGGTCGCCCGCGGCCGGATCGACGAGGCCCGCGCGGTCTCCGCGCGAACCGGTGTGCCGATGCCCGACAGCCTCGCGCCGCCGGCGAAGACCGAGCGGGTGGGTTTCGCCGGCCTGGTCGGGCGCGGATTCCTGTTCTCGACGATCGTGGTGGGATCGATCAGCGCCCTCGGACAGTTCCTCAACTACTACCTCAACACGTGGTTGCCGGTGTTGATGGAGAAGTCGGGGTTCAACACCAAGGGATCGCTGGCCTTCCTCCTCGTGCTCAGTGGAGGTGCAATCCTGGGCGCGGTCGCCGGCTCGCGGTGCGCCGACCGATTCGGGCCGAAACCTGTTGTGGCCACGGGCTTCTTCATCGGCGCGACCTTCGTCGCCCTGATGACCCTGAACCTGCCGCTTCCCGTCCTGCTGTTCTTCGTCGCTGTCGTCGGCTTCGGCACCACCGGAACGTCGATTCTGGTGTACGGATTGGTGGCGAACTACTTCCCCACCCGGATGCGCGGTGCTGCCGTCGCGTGGGCTGCGGGCTTCGGCAGGCTCGGCGGCGTCAGCGGCCCGCTGCTGGGTGGCCTGTTCCTGGCCGCCGGGCTCGGGGTGGACGCGGTGTTCTATGTCCTCGCCGGCTTCGCGCTGCTGGGAGTCGTCCTGACGGTGCTGATTCCGAAGGTCCGGGCCGGGGCGGACGTTCCCGACCGCACCGAAGAATCCCCCGGCCCGAGCTCCGCCGAGCCGGCGCTGTCAGCGGCCACCTAGGCGCTGACGCGCCCGTGTGCCTTTGTGGCGCCCGGGGCCGCCACATGTACACACCGGCGGCGCGCTCGGTCATCAGGGACCGAACGTGCTCAGCTGTTCGTCGTCGATCTTCAAGGTCCGCATCTTGCGATACAGCGTGGTCCGGCCGATGCCGAGGATCTCCGCAGCGCGTGACTTGTTGCCTTCGGCGTCGCGCAGTGCGCCGACGATCGCCTCACGCTCGGCCTGCTCGTAGCGGCTCATCGTGGAACGGGTGGTATCGCACATGGAGGGCGGGAGGTCCTTCGCCTGGACGAACCCGCCTTCCTGTGCCGGTGGCAGGGACGCCAGCAACCGGACCAGCTCGGCGACGTTCCCCGGCCAGCGCCAGGCCAGCAGGCAACGGAGCGCGACGGGCGAGAACCGAGGCGGTGGTGTACCTGGGAAGCGGGCGGCAGCGACCTCGCGGACGATGACCGGCAGTTCGTCGCGCAACTCCACGAGCGAGGGAACACGCACGGACATGGGTGTCGAGTCGTCGGAGCCACGGCGCTCGGTGAGAATCACCAGAGGGTCGTTCGCACCTCCGGAACACCTATCCCGAGCAAAATCAGCAAGGCGCGTGCGGCTTTCGTGTCCGACATCGTCTGCGTCGACGACGACACCTCGACCCTCGCGCAGCACGTCGCCGGCAGCGGCCCAGAAACTGCTGTTCTCGGAGAGGTCGGGCCGGGTGAACACCGCAGGGTCCCGGCCGGTTCGTTCACGAAGCCACGTCGTGGCCTGGAAGCGCTTGCCGACCCCGGGCTCGCCGACGAGGTGGATGAATCCGTCCGGGCCCGCCACCGCGGTGAGCTGACGACGCACCCGTTCGTACGGGGACTCCGTGGGCCGGCGGGTAGCGATCAGGCCGTCGGACGTGCCACCGACGACCGGGATGCTCCCACCCCGCGGGTGTGTACCGAGATCGGTGGGCATCGGTTCGGCCGCACCGGGAGTCACGAACTCGAGAGCGAAGATTGCGTCGTGTTCGTCGCGGCCCAGACGCCGCACCAGCGCCTCGGTTCCGAGTGTGGGAAGTTCCAGGCGCAGGACGTCGTCGCCCCAACGATGAGCTCGCAGTTTCTCCCACAACACGGCGTGCGCTTCCGCGTCCAGGTGTGCGAGAGACGGCAGATCCGTCATCACGGTGTCCGAACTCATCACCAACACCGATCGCCGACCCGCACGGAAGCGGCGATACACACGTGCCAACTCCAGGTCGCGGGAATCGGCCATGCTCTCGAGCGCTTCGGCGATCTGCTGTCCGGCCTGCCGGGCCATCGCCACCATCAGCGGGCTCGAGACGTCGATGTGGGACGCGAAGGCGAGCGACCCGACCATCCGCCCGGTGACGGGGTGCTTGATGGGAGCTCCGGCGCACGCCAGCCGCGCCAGATTGTCGTTGAAATGTTCGCTGCCGCGGACGAATACGACATCGCGAGCTTCGATGGGAGTGCCGAGACCGTTCGTGCCCAGGGCCTGCTCGGAGAAGTCGAAACCCTCGATTGCGTTGGCCTGATCCAGGATTCGCGCATCCTCCGCGTCGACGATCCGGCGGGACATGATGCGGCCGTTCTCGTCGGCGAGCAGCAGCGCCAATCGCGACTGGGTGAGGTTGTTCTGCCACTGGTCCAGGACGCGACCTGCCGCGCGCAGGATGGCGCTGTCCGGGTCGATCTCTCCGAGGACGAGCGGTTCGGCTCCGGGGTCGACCCGGTTCGAGATGGAGCGACGCCAGCTCTGCTCGATCTCCGCCGCAACAAGGGATTCCGGCACAGAGGCCCGGAGGAGTCCCTCCTCGAGCATGCGCTCGCGGGCGTTCCTCACCTCGTCCTGGCGCCGCGGCCCTTCCACTGGCATCACTCCATTGTCAGGCCCTCAGGACGATGCGTCCAGTGACTGACCCCGCGGTGAGATCGTCCAGGGCACCGGACACCTCGGTTGCCGACAGCGGCCGTTCGACGACGGGGATGGTGGGAACCTCCCCGCGTTGCGCCAATCGCACGAGTTCCTTCATCTGCGCGAGAGTTCCTACGAAACTTCCCTCGATGCGGATCATGCGGAGTGCCAGCAGCGCGGTCGGGACGGTGACCTCGCCGCCGAAGAGCCCGACCTGAACCATGATTCCGCCCTTGACCAGGATCTCGAATGCCGAGGTGGCCGTGGCACCGTTGTTGACGAAGTCCACGACCGCCCCGGCCGGCGCACCGATTGCCTCGCGAAGCGCCGCGGCATCGCCCGTTCCCGGATTGAACGTGTTGGTGGCCCCCATGGCGCGGGCGGACTCGAGATTCCGGTCGGCGACGTCGACGGCGCAGATGTTGCGGTGTCCGCGCGACCGCAGGATCGCGATGGCCGTCAGGCCGAGTCCTCCGGCTCCGAAGATCACCACGGGTTCGTCGGGATCGAGCGGAAGGATCTTGTCCACGGCGCTGTAGGCGGTCAGGCCGGAGCACGCCATGGTGGCGGCCCAGCTCGGATCGAGACCGTCGATGTCCACGAGGTACTTCTCGTCGGGCACGAGGATGCTCTCGGCGTATCCGCCGTGCCGGGCGACACCCAGGTTTTTCCCTGCGGCACAACGATTGTCGTGACCTTCACGGCACTGACGGCAGGCGCCGCAGCCGATCCACGGGTAGATCAGGCGCACATCGCCCACTTGCACCGACCCGACTTCGTCGCCCACCTTCTCGACGACTCCGACCACTTCGTGGCCGAGCACCATGGGGTATTCGATGCCGCGTTCCTTCAGGCTCATCTTTCCGCGGCTGCCGAGGTCGTACCCACCGGCTCGCAGGTGGGTGTCGGTGTGGCAGACGCCGGCCCGGAGGACCTTCAGCAGCACCTGCTTGCCCTCGGGATCCGGAGTGGGCACCTCGAGGTCGTGAATCGTGGGGTCGTCGGGCATGACGGCGAAGACGTGCATGGGGATGGGCTCCGTTCGATGTGGCGATCGGCAGATTGCTCGACGATGCACCACCGCGTAGACGTGCATCCGATACCGAACATCTCGTTTATCGAGTACTCGCACAGTATCGATCGGGCCCGCAGTCCGACTGTTTCAAATCGGAACAGCTGTGGTGCGGGACGCCTCTCTAGTGCCGCACCCGTGAACCTTTGCCCCGTTGCAGCCGACACGCCGACCACTTCCGGTGTGCCGGCCACGGCATCGGTCAACCTGGTCGAGTGG
>NZ_JBSFRH010000057.1:0-38584 GCF_053589135.1 Rhodococcus sp. NPDC003382 | reverse complement strand
GCCGTTGTGGCGGTCCTGACCGCCACAACGGCACACCGGGCGTCAGCCCTGCAGCCGTGCGACCGCGAGCTTGCGGACCTCGTCGGTCTTGATCTTCGCGCTGCCGGTCAGCGAGATCTCGTCCTCGTCGAAGAACAGCACATGGCGCGGGACCTTGTAGCTCGCCAGCTGTTCCCGGAGGTGACTGCGGATCTTCTTCGCCTCGAGGTTCGCGTCGGCGTGCGGCACGATGCACGCGACGACGACTTCGCCGAGCGTCTCGTGAGGCACCCCGACGGTGCGCGCGACCTTGACTCCCGGAAGACCGATCAGTGCCTCGTCGACCTCGAGCGGGGAGACGTTCGCGCCACCGGTCTTGATGATGTCGTTGAGCCGGCCCTCCCAGAACAGCCGGCCCTCGTCGTCGAGGTGCCCACCGTCGCCGGTGTGGAAGAAGCCGTCGGCGTCGAGCGTGTCGGACAGCGGGATTCCGAGGTAACCGAGCATCAATGTCGGCCCCTTGACGCAGATCTCACCGCTGGCCCCGACCGGGACAGGGACGCCGGACAGCGGTTCGACGACCTTCACGGTGACACCCGGCAACGGCACCCCGCTGCTGCCGGCGGTCACCTCGTCGGGGGTGTTCGCCGGGTAGGCCGTCGAGATCGTGAAGGTCTCGGTGTTGCCGTAGGCGTGGCCGGGTTCGCGGTAGTCGACCGACACCGACGGGTGTCGCGCGATGGGAGTGCTGTTGTCCACGAACCGCATCGCGCTCAGGTCCGTCTCCGCCCAGTTCGGAGCGGCTTCGAGTTGTGCCCACTGGTGCGGCCACGCGACCGGGAAGTTCACCCGCTCGCGTTCCATGAGATCGAGCGCTTCGGCGGCGTCGAACACGGACTGGAGGACGAGCGAGCCGCCCTTCGACAGGGTCGCACCGAGCGCCATCCCGAAGTTGCCCGACCAGAAGAAGCCGTTCGCCGACCAGCAGCGCACATCGTCCGCGGGCTCGAAGCCGTACATCCGTCCGAACCGCCACGACTGGATGCTCACCCCCCGGTGGGCGCTGAGGATGCCTTTCGGTTTGCTCGTCGTGCCCGAGGAGAAGAACAGGACGGCGGTGTCGCTCGGTCTGACCGCAGCGGCGGTCGCCTCGACGAGTCGCCTGGGCACGTCTCGGCCTCGTGTGAGGAACGTGTCCCACGACTCGATCGCACCGTCGGGTGCCTCCCCGACCGTGGCGAGGTACCGCAGGTGCGGGTAGCGCGCCGACCGCAGATCGCCGGGGGAGGACCGGCCGATCTCCGGTTCGAGTTCGACGAGCGCCTCGGCCAGGTCCCGGTTCGCGACGGTGCGTTCGAACAGCAGCACCGAGATCCCGGAGGTCTCGATGAGGAAGTCGAGTTCGGCGGGGGTCGAGAACGTGCTCAGCGCGACCGCGACACCACCGGCGAGCGACGCGCCGAAGGTCGCCGCGAGCCACTCGGGCCGGTTGGTCATCAACACCCCGACCCGGCCGTCCTTCCCGATCCCCAACGCGCGCAATGCCTTCGCAACCTCGATCGCGCGTTCCCAGAGCTCGGCGTAGCTCCAGCGGGTGACGGCGCCGGCTTCGTGCATCACGAGGGCCTCACGGTCGGCGTACGCCGTGGTGACCTCGCGTAGGAAGCCGGGCAGCGTCAACGTCCCGAGGCCGGGCTCCTCGGCGAGTGGTGGTCCCGAGACGATCGAAAGCGGTTGTGCCGATACAGCATTCTCTACGGTCGTCATGTCTGCCCTCGTGTGCTCGATGCGTTCAGTACGGCAGTTCGATCTCGGCGGTGCAGTCGACCAGGACGGCGGAATCCTGGTTGGTCAGGCGCAGTTTCACCTGGACGAGGGGCACGCCCCACGGGGTGTCGGTCTGCTTGTCGATCACCTCGGCGTCGAAGTAGGTGACATCACCCTCGAACGCGGGACCGCGGAAGTCGGCCTTGGTGTGACGGACCATGCCGTCGTTGCCCGCCCAGTAGGACAGGTAGTCGGTGCACCATGCGCCCATCGTCGCGCCGTAGCCGTAGGCGCGGGCCATTCCGACCTCGCTGGCCTTGTCTGCGTCGATGTGCCCACGCGACGGGCCGACGTAGAGCCCGTCCCGCTTGCGTGGATCGATCCGGGCGCCGTCCTCGTCGAAGCCGAATCCCTCGACCCAGCCCGGATCCTGGTTGATCCACGGATCTTCGAGACCTTCCGGTGCGGTCCAGTGGAAGGTGCCCCAGATGTTGAACAGGAACGCGCGGTATTCGGTGGTGAACGTCGCGATGCTGTGCGGGCCGATCACGCGCCGCGGCAGGGTGTCGCCGACCTTGACCTCGTCGAAATGCGGCGAGACACCGAGCCGGTTGGACAGGATCCATTCGTGGCGCAGCGATTCGATCTCGGTGAGCTCCTCGGCGGTCCACCGCTTGATCTCCCCGAGCTGGTTCTCGTACATGCCGCGCTTGGTGGCCTCGGACGACAGGTAGCGGATCGCGGTGGACCGCTCCTTCGCGACGAGCGCACCGTGCTGGTTGCGGTGGACGGTGTCGCCGCGCGAGAACATCGTCGGACCGGCGAACTTGGTCTCCACCACCTTGTAGTCGTGGAAACGGCGATCCTGGAAGAGCTTGTCACCGGGGCGGACCGGGGTGCCGTAGAACCACCATTCCTCGCCTCCGAAGATCAGGTGGCTGCCGGGAATGCGGCCCACGCAGGCGGGCTGCGCGCCGTGGCCGTAGTCGAGGGCCACCGCGATCGACTGCGGTGCGACGATGCCGCCGAAGCGCGATTCGCGCGCGAACTCCTCGTCCCAGTGGAGCGGGTTCGGATAGTCCATGGCCATCACCCAGCGCCGGATGTCGGAGCCGCTGCACGGGTCCCACAGCTGGCCGCCGCCGACGGGCTTGCCGACGCGATGATCGACGTCGGACAGGTCGAGTTCGGTGACCTCGGCCGGATTCGATTTCTTGCTCACGTCTACTCCTCGATCAGCGATTGACGTCGACGACGATGCGACCGCGCACGGTGCCGTCCATGAGCTTTTCGGCGGCACCGATCGCTTCCTCCAGCCCGACCTCGTGGGCGATCGCGTCCAGCGCGCTCGCGTCGAGATCCCGGGCCAGCCGTTCCCACGCGGCGGTGCGCCGGGGGTGCGGGGCCATCACGCTGTCGATGCCGAGGAGCGAGACGCCGCGCAGGATGAACGGTGCGACCGAGGCCGGGAAATCCATGCCCTGGGCGAGACCGCACGCAGCGACCGCGCCGCCGTAACGGGTCTGGGCGCACGCATTGGCGAGGGTGTGGCTACCCGCGGTGTCGACGACGCCGGCCCAGTGTTCCTTCTGCAACGGTTTGCCGGCCGCGGACAGTTCGGCCCGATCGAGGACGTTCCTCGCACCCAGCGAGGTGAGATACTCTGCCTCCGAAGTTTTTCCGGTCGCGGCAGTGACGGAGAATCCGGCCTTGGCGAGCAGGGCGATGGCGACGCTGCCGACGCCGCCGGTCGCGCCCGTCACCAGGATGTCGCCCTGGTCGGGGGTGACACCGAAGTCGACGAGAGCGTCGACGCACAGGCTCGCGGTGTAGCCGGCGGTCCCGATCGCCATGGCCTGCCGCGTGGTGAACGCATCGGGCAGCGGAACCAGCCAGTCGCCGTCGATCCGCGCGCGCTGTGCCAGTCCGCCCCAATGGGTTTCGCCGACGCCCCAGCCGTTGAGCACCACGCGGTCACCCTCCGACCACCGCTCGTGCGAGCTGTCGGCGACGACGCCTGCGATGTCGATTCCCGGCACCATGGGGAACCTGCGCACGACCGGGGACCTACCGGTGATGGCGAGAGCGTCCTTGAAATTGAGGGTCGAGTACTCCACGTCGACGGTCACATTCCCGTCGGGCAGGTCGGTGTCCTCCAGGCTCTTGCGCGCCACCGTCTGTCCGGTTTCGTCCTTCTCGATCACCAAAGCGGAAAACATCGTCGAAGCAATTCCTTCCTCGAGCCGTCGAGCGATATCGGACGTGCATTCGCCGGACCGGGCACCGTGTGCGGAACCCGGCGTCGCCTAAGCCCGTGCAGCGGACATTACGTCAATCCTTGTAAGGATGACAATACTTGAGTCGTAGGAGCCGGCCTCAGCGCGCGGTCCAGCCCCCGTCGACCACGATCGTCTGACCGGTGACGTAGCTGCCGGCGTCGCCGGCGAGCCACACGACCGCACCGACGATGTCGTCCGCGGTGCCCTCCTTCGGAAGCGGCGTGTTGCGGCGCAGATACTCGGTGGCCCGTTCGCTCTCGTAGAGCGGGCCCGTGATCTCGCTGCGGAAGAAGCCGGGCGCCACGGTGTTCACCCGGATCGAGTGCCGTGCCCACTGCACCGCGAGTTCGGACGTCAGCCCCGACAGGCCGAGCTTGCTCGCGGCATAGGACGCCTGCGGGATGCCCGGGACCCCCACCCGGCCGCTGATGGACGAGATGTTGACGATCGATCCGCGACCGGCCGCCCGCATGTACGGAAACACGTCCTGCGCGAGCCGGAACGGGGCGAGCAGGTTCAGATCGAGCGTGCGCCGCATCGCGGCGAGCGGCTCCGACTCGGCGCGTTCCTCGGTGAACATGCTCCCCGCGGCGTTCACCAGGATCTCCGGGGGTCCGAGGTGCTCGAGCACCGCCGGTACGACCTCGGCGACCCGGTCCAGGTCGGACAGGTCGCAGGCCACGGGCAGTCCGTCGATCCGCTGTGCCAGGTCGGCGAGCCGGTCGCGGCGCCGCGCCACCACCGCGACCTTCGCGCCCAGCGACGCCAGGGCCTCGGCGACGGCTGCACCCAGACCGGACGATGCCCCGGTCACGATCGCGACCCGCCCGTCCAGACCGAACATCCTCGCGGCGGCGTCACCGATGGGCGCCACTGGGCTCTCCTCTCGACAGGGGCTCGATCCTCGCACGGATCGGACGGCTGCGCCGGGACTATGCACGCCCGGCATCGCGGCGTTCGGTGACACGCTGTTCGGTGACACCGAGGGCGGCGACGAATTCGGCGAGACCGGCGCGCTGGATCTTGCCCATCGCATTGACCGGCAGCGCGTCGACGCGGGTCCATATCTCCGGAACCTTGTACGACGCGAGTTCGCGTCGGCACAGCGCGGTGACCGCGTCGAAATCCGGTTCGGGACGGTGACTCTCGACGACCGCCGCGACACGCTGGCCGAGGCGGTCGTCGGGGATCGGGTACACGGCGGCCTTGCTGACGTCCGGGTGGGTGGCGAGCACGCGTTCGACCTCGAGGGGGTAGACGTTGGCGCCGCCGCGGATGATGACGAGCTTCTTGCGGTCGAGCACGGTCAGCCACCCCTCGCCGTCGACGGTTCCGATGTCGCCGGTGGGGATCGGGCCGGGCTCCGGTGGACGGATATGTCCGTTCTCCCGAAAACCGAGCATCGGCGTCCACGCGTGCGCCCACGGGCCCTCACCGGTGCCGGCGAGTTTCAGTTCGCCGAGTTCACCGTCGGGAAGCCGGCGGCCGTCGTCGTCGTATGCGGCGACGTCGTACTGCGGAAGGACCCGCCCGCTGGTCCCGGGGCGCCATTCGTCACCGGCCGGGTCGATGGACACGACCGTCGGCGCCTCCGTCAGCCCGTAGGTGACGCGGGGAACCAGCCCGTGCGTCTCGGCGAAAGCGCGGCGCAGTGCGTCGGGGGTGTCGCCGCCGCCGCTCCACACCTCGCGCAGCGACCCGAGGTCGATGTCCGGGCGACGCGCCAGGTCGAACAACTGTGCCGGAGCACCGTTCCACACCGTGACCTTCCGGGTGGTGATCCATTCGGCCACACCGTCGAGGTCGCGGCGGTTCATCACGACCGCGCATCCACCGGCCTGCGCGGTGAGAAGTGTGGACAGCACCATCAGATTCAGGATCGTCAGCGGAAAGCTGTCGCCCTTGCGCAGATCCGGTCCCCAGCCGCGGGTGGCGACGAGCGTCGCGCCGGGCAGCAGCAGATTGCGGTGGCTGTGCACGACCGCCTTCGGACTTCCGGAAGTGCCGCTGGTGAAGGCGATTCCGGCGGGGGAGTCCGGCTCGACGTCGACCGGGGGCGCGTCGTCGGTGTGGGTCAGCAGGTCCGACCACCGGTCGGGGCGCACGCACTCGGGGGTGTCCAGCGCGCAGTGGTCCCCGGCGAGCACGACCGTCGGCGCGCACAGCTCGAACAGGTTCCGCTGCTCGGCTTCCGTGAGCGTCTCGCCGATTCCCGCCCAGATCGCGCCGATGCGCACGGCGCCGTGGAACGCCGCGACGATGTCGAGGTCGTTGGGCAGGCACGCGGCGACACGGTCGCCGGGGCGGACGCCCAGTGACCACAGGGCGCCGGCCGCGCGTCGCGCCTGTTCGTCGAGTTCCGCGTAGGTCCACACGCCCGACGCGGCGTCGATGGCGGGCGCGTCCGCTCGCTCGGCGAGTGCGGTGTCGAGGACGCGGTTGACGGTGGTGTGCCTTTGTGGCGGCCCCGGGCGCCACAAAGGCACACGGGCGAAGCCTCCGGAATTCGTTTCCACCCCATAGTCATACCACTATCCTTGTAAGGATTCACCTGATAGTGTGACGCCGCCCGGGAGGGATTCGAAAGTGCGTCACCGATCCGACAGAACGCAGTGAGGGTGAGCAGGATGGAACACACAGGTCCGCTGTCCGGCGTGCGGGTCGTCGACCTGACGGCCATGGTGATGGGCCCGTACTGCACGCAGATCATGGCGGACATGGGTGCCGAGGTGATCAAGATCGAACCGCCCGCCGGGGACAACACCCGCTACATCTCCGCCGGACCCGAACCGGGCATGAGCGGGGTCTTCGTCAACGTGAACCGCGGCAAGCGCAGCGTCGTGCTGGACCTGCGTGCCGACGAGGACCGTGCGGTGCTGCGCGAACTCGTCACCGGCGCCGACGTGTTCATCCATTCGATGCGCGCGAAGGCGATCGCGAAACTCGGCTTCGGCTACGACGAGGTCTCCGCGCTGAACCCGGCGATCGTCTACACCAACTGCTACGGCTACGGCCGCGGCGGATCCGACGCCGACCTCACCGCCTACGACGACACGATCCAGGCGGAATGCGGACTGCTGTCCGCCCAGGAACAGCTCACCGGCGACGCCGGCTATGTCGGCACCATCATCGCCGACAAGGTCGCGGGCCTGACCGCCGTGTACGCCACGGTGATGGCGCTGTTCCATCGGGAACGGACCGGCGAGGGCCAGGAGGTCGAGGTCGCCATGTTCGAGACCATGGCGTCGTTCATGCTCGTCGAACACGCCAACGGCGCCATGTTCCATCCCGCCGTGGGGCCGGCGGTCTACCCCCGCGCGGTCGCCCCCAACCGCAGGCCGTACCGCACCAAGGACGGCCGGATCTCGGCGCTGGTGTACAACGACAAACAGTGGACCGCGTTCGTCGAGGCAGTGAAACCGACTTGGGCAGGACCGCATTACGCGACCCTCGAGCAACGAGCCCGCGACATCGACACCGTCTACGCGCGCCTCGGGGAGACCTTCCTCGAACGGACCACCGCAGAGTGGCTCGACCTCCTGCACAGCCTCGACATCCCCGCTGCGCCGGTCCGCAGCCTCGACGAACTGTTCGACAACGATCACCTCGACGACGTCGGCTTCTTCCAGGAGGTCGAGACCCCGTACGGCAACGTCCGATTCCCCGGGCCCCCGACGTGGCTGTCGCGAACACCCGGTCGCGTCGCCGGAGCCGCACCCCGGCTCGGGGAACACACCCGCGAAGTGCTCGACGAACTGCACGCCGCCGGCGCGCGAGCGAACGGCACCGAGTCGTGATCGGGTCGAGTTCCCACCGCGGAACATGCACGCCCACCGTGGATCTGGCCGAGCATCTGCGGCCCGGAGATCACATCGTCATCGGGCAGGCGTGCGGCGAACCGACCACCCTGATCGAAGCGCTGATCGAGCAGGGCCGCGACATCGGCGGACTCACGGTGTTCGTCGCCACCAGCTTCTCCGGGATCTTCACACCCGGCCGGACCGACAGCTTCGCGATGTCGAGCATGGGCGCCATCGGCGCGCTCCGGACGCTCAGCAAGGCCCACGAACTCGACGTGATTCCCTGCCACGTCAGCCGGATCGGACCGATGATCGAAGCCGGAACCATCCGGTGCGACGTCGCATTCGTCCAGGTCGCTCCCGCGGACGCGGACGGACACCACAGCTTCGGTCTCGTCAGCGACTACGTCCAGTCCGCCGTCGCGACCGCCCGGGTGGTGGTCGCCGAGATCAACGACCAGGTTCCCGCCACCCTCGGCGAATCTCTCCCGTCCTCGAAAATCGATTGCGCCGTGCATGTTTCACGACCACCGGTCGAGGTCCCGCCAGCGGCGATCGGGGAGGTCGACGCGGCCATCGCGCACCACGCCGCCGCCTACATCGGGGACGGATCCGTCATCCAGACCGGCGTCGGCGCCGTGCCGGACGCGATCCTGCGGCTCCTGCACGACCGAGTCGATCTCGGTGTGCATTCCGGGATGATCGGCGACGGGCTCGTCGATCTCATCGAATCGGGTGCAATCACCAACGCGCGCAAGCGAATCGACCGGGGCGTCTCGATCACCGGAGCACTGATCGGAACCGCGCGGCTCTACGGATTCGCCCATCGCAACCCACAGATCCGCATGTGCACCACGGCCTACACGCACGACGCGGGCGTCCTCGCGCAACTCGACGATCTCGTCACGATCAATTCGGCGATGGAGATCGATCTGACCGGGCAGGTCAACGCCGAACAGAGTGGCGCGTCGTATCTCGGCGGCACCGGCGGGCAGGTCGACTTCGTGCGGGCCGGCGCGCGGTCGCCCGGTGGACACGCGATCACGGCACTACCCGCGACCGCGAAAGGCGGCACGGTCAGCCGGATCACCGCGGCACTGTCCGGGCCGGTGACCACCGCGCGCTCCGACGTGGACGTCGTCGTCACCGAATTCGGCGCGGCGGAACTGCGGGGCCGCACCCTGCGTGAACGCGCGCGGCGGTTGGTCGCGATCGCGCACCCGGACTTCCGGGAGGACCTGGAACGGCAGGCCCACGTCATCGAGCAGCGAGGTTTCTAGTGAGCGAGGACCGGCGGATGAGCGAGGCCGTACTGTTCGATGCCCGCGACGACGGCATCGCGGTCGTCACGCTGAACCGGCCCGAGACCCGCAACTGCCTGACCGCGGAGATCCGCCGGGGGCTCTACGACGCGTGGGAACGCTTCGAGCACGACCCGGACCTGCGCGTGGCGGTTCTGACCGGGGCGGGAGAGAAGGCGTTCTGTGCGGGTGGTGACCTGAAGGAAATGGTCGAGATCGGCATGCGGGTGCCGCCGCGCGATCTGATTCCCGTCCCGTACGACACCGTCGAACTGTCGAAGCCGACGATCGCCGCGGTCAACGGTGCCGCGTTCGCAGGCGGCTGGCTGATCGCCCAGAGCTGCGACCTGTGCGTGGCGAGCACGACCGCAACCTTCGCCGTCACCGAGGTCAAGGTGGGCCGCAGTTCCCCGTGGGCGTCGCCGCTGATCCACATGATTCCGCAGCGCATCATGATGGAGATCCTGCTCACCGGAAAGCCGATCACCGCGCAGCGCGCGTACGAGATCGGCCTGGTCAACAGAATTGCCGAACCCGCCGAGTTGCTCGCGTCGGCACTCGAGCTGGCCGGGGACATCCTCGCCGGGGCCCCGCTGTCGGTCCGTGCCGCGCGTGAGACCGTGATGATCTCCACGGAGATGGGACGGTCCGCTGCGTTGCGGGCGGCCCGGCACGCGTCGGAATCCTGCTACAACAGTCACGACGCGCAGGAGGGGCCGCGCGCGTTCGCCGAGAAGCGGGCTCCACAGTGGCGGGGCCACTAGGGATCCACAGTGGCGGGGCCACTAGGGATCCACAGTGGCGGGGCCACTAGAAATCAACAGTGGCGGGGCCGCTGGAATGCGGCAGTGGCGGGGCCACTAGAGATCAACAGTGACGGGGCCGCTGATTCCGGTGTGACGTGGGTACTCACTGCCGACCGGAGTATTGCGGCTCCGGTTCCGCCCCCGGGCCGGGGGCGGACGTGACAGCCTGAGTGCAACGGCCGAGAACGCTGGCCGGGGCAGGAGCGACGATGACCTCATCCCCATCTCGCGTTGCCGAACCCGCCGCCGAAGGTTCGGGTCCGACCATCGGGGTGGAAGAGGAATTCGTCCTCGCCGATCCCGAGACCGGGGCACCGTGGCTCGACAACGTCGCCGTCGCCGCCGCCGGGCGCGAACTCGGCATCGACCTGCAACTGGAACTGTCCCGATGCCAGATCGAAACCGCCACGCCGGTGTGCACGAGCATCGAACAGTTGCGGACGCAACTGCGGCGGACGAGATCTCGTGCCGTCGCGGCCGCCGCGTGCGCGGGCGCGGTGCTGCTGGCCACCGCGGTTCCACCGGCCGGTCCACCGCCGCGCCTGATCACCGACCAGGAGCGATATCACAGCCTGCTCGGGAACTTCGGGCTGCTCGGCGAGCAGGTCATCTGTGGCTGTCACGTCCACGTCGCCATCCCCGACCGGGACGCCGGGGCGCGGGTCAGCAATCATCTGCGTCCCTGGTTGCCGGTCCTGCTGGCGCTGACCGCGAACTCGCCCATCGCGGCCGGGCGCGACACCGGATACGCGAGTTGGCGTCATGTGTTGTGGACGCGGTGGCCCAATGCCGGGCCGCCGCCCGTCTTCGAATCCGCGGAGCACTACGACGCGGTGATCGCGACCATGCTCGAGCGCGAGGTCATCCTCGACAAGGCGATGCTCTACTGGGACATGCGCCTGTCGGCGCATCTGCCCACGATCGAGATCCGTATCGGCGACACCCAGGCCACCGTGGACGAGGCGGTCCTCCTCGCGACCCTGGTGCGCGGCCTGGTCGTCACCGCACTCGATTCCCCCCGGCAAGGAGAGGAACTCGACGTGGAGCCGGAGGTTCTGCGCGCCGCATACTGGCGAGCCTCGCGGGACGGCGTCACGGGGCGCGCGGTCGACACCGTCTCCGGGCACCTCGTGCCTGCCGCGCACCCGATCTTCCGGCTCCTCGAGCATGTTCGGCCCGCTCTCGAACGCACCGGCGACTATTGCGCCGCCCGGGAGGCCGTGCAGCGCATCCTGGCTACCGGGAACGGCGCCGCACGGCAGCGAGCGACCCTCGAGGCCGGCACGCTCGCCGACGTCGTCCGGCTCGTCACCTGCGCTCCCGAACCGGACATGTCGTGAAAAACCTGTCGGATCCTGCTGGTAACTCTGGATCGACGCGAAAGTTCCGGTGCGTGTTCGGCGCCGGCGCCGCGACCGGTCACGATCACACTCGGGGGAGTAGTTGGAATCTTCGATCACACGGGCGGCGCAGCGGATCGCGACGGTCGCGCACGCCGGTCAGGTCGACAGGGCCGGGCGCCCGTACATCACGCATCCGGCCCGAGTCGCGGCCCGGGTGGCCGGCGACGATCACGCTGTCGCGGTTGCCTGGCTGCACGACGTCGTCGAGGACACGACGGTGACGCTCGCGGACCTCGGAGAACAGTTCCCGCCAGAGGTCGTCGCTGCGGTCGACGCGTTGACCCGCCGGGACGGTGAGGAACCGGTCGAGTACTACGCACGGGTGCGCCGGGTCCCGCTGGCGTTGACGGTCAAGCTCGCGGATCTCGCGGACAACAGCGACCCGCAGCGACTGGCACGTCTGGACGATGCGACCCGTCGACGACTGCGCGCGAAGTACGCTCACGCGCGCGCCGAGCTGACATTCGGCGGTTGACCGTCCGGGGAGACGCGTCGGGCCCGCCCGGAACGATCCGGACGGGCCCTGCCGAAAATCTGTGCGGCTACCGCGGGCGGCGGCGCCTGATGGCGTCGACCACGACGATCAGCACGAGGAGCGCGGCGAAACCGATGAGGTACCAGTCCTCAACGCGACCGGTGTGATTGCCGATGATCATGAACAGCAGGAAGATCGCACCGATGATGCCCATGGTGCGGTACAGCTTGGGAGCTTCACCGCTCCAACCCCACTCCGCCGAGGGCACCTCGGCCGTGTCGACCTTGGTGGACTGCAACTCGGTACCGGCCACGGTTGTTCCTCCTGCTCGAAAGATCGCGCTGTTGGGCTAATCGTGACATACGACCGCCTGTCGTATGAAGTGGGGGCGGTGCCCGCGCGTCGCCGGTGGTCGCGACCGATTCAGGGATACCTCAGGTGCATCAGGAACAATGGTCGCGTGGTCGACACTGAATCCCGCTCCCGCACCCGCGTCCTGCTGCTCGGCAGCACCGGATCGATCGGCACCCAGGCGCTCGAGGTCATCGACGCCAACCCCGACAAGTTCGAGGTCGTCGGCCTCGCCGCGGGCGGCGGCAACCTCGAGTTGCTCGCCGAGCAGATCCGCGCGACGGGTGTCACCGACGTCGCGGTAGCGAATCCGGCCGCCGCGGCGCGGCTGGAGTTGCCCGGGGTGACGGTCCGCAGCGGCCCGTCCGCCGTCACGGAGCTCGTGCGGGAGACGGAAGCGGATGTCGTTCTCAATGCGCTCGTCGGCTCGCTCGGTCTCGAGCCGACGCTCGCGGCCCTCGCGACGGGCGCGCGGCTCGCGCTCGCGAACAAGGAGTCCCTCGTGGCCGGGGGCGCGCTCGTCACCGCCGCGGCCGCGCCCGGTCAGATCGTGCCCGTCGACTCGGAGCATTCGGCGCTGGCGCAGTGCCTGCGCGGCGGCACCGCCGGTGAGGTCGCGCGTCTGGTGCTCACGGCCTCGGGTGGCCCGTTCCGCGGGTGGAGCGCCGAGCAGCTCGAGGACGTCACGCCCGAGCAGGCCGGTGCGCATCCGACCTGGTCGATGGGGCCGATGAACACCCTCAACTCGGCGACCCTGGTCAACAAGGGACTCGAGCTCATCGAGGCGCACCTGCTGTTCGGCATCGGCTACGACCGCATCGACGTCACCGTGCACCCGCAGTCCATCGTGCATTCGATGGTGACGTTCGCCGACGGGTCGACGCTCGCGCAGGCGTCGCCGCCGTCGATGAAGCTGCCGATCGCGCTGGCCCTCGCGTGGCCGGACCGGGTGCCCGAGGCGGCTCCCGCTCTCGACTTCACGACGGCGTCGACCTGGGAGTTCGAGCCCGTCGACAACGTCGTCTTCCCGGCGATCGAACTCGCCCGCGCCGCGGGACGCGGCGGCGGAAGCCTCACCGCCGTGTACAACGCGGCGAACGAGATCGCCGCGGAGGCGTTCCTGGCGGGTGCGCTGCCGTTCCCCGGCATCGTCCGCACGGTCGAGACAGTGCTGAACGACGCACACGAGTGGTCCGCAGAACCCGCTACCGTGGAAGACGTGCTCGCCGCCGACGGCTGGGCTCGGGACCGAGCCCGCGCGCTCGTGAAATAGGAGGAGCGGCTACAGATGATGTTCGTGCTGGGCGTGGTGCTCTTCGCCCTCGGCATCACCGCCTCCGTCGCGCTGCACGAGGCCGGTCACATGTGGACCGCGCAGAAGCTCGGCATGAAGGTGCGGCGGTACTACATCGGGTTCGGCCCACGGATCTTCTCGTTCCGCCGCGGCGAGACCGAGTACGGTCTCAAGGCGCTGCCCGCAGGCGGATTCTGCGACATCGCCGGGATGACCGCGCTCGACGAGCTCGCACCCGACGAGTACGACCGCGCGATGTACAAGCAGAAGACCTGGAAACGCCTGGTCGTCATGTCCGGCGGCATCGCGATGAATTTCCTGATCGGCATCGTGCTGGTCTACGCCCTCGCCGTGACGTCGGGTCTGCCGAACACGGACACCCGCGCCGTGGTCGGCACCGTCGGATGCGCGGCTCCGACCCAGGCCGGCGCGGAAGGCGGCTACGCGCCCGCCGAATGCGAAGGCACCGGTCCGGCCCAGGCCGCGGGTATCCAACCGGGCGACGTCATCGTCGCGGTCGGTGACACCCGCGTCGAGACGTTCGGTCAGCTGGTTCAGGCCACCCAGCCGCTGTCCGGCACGGTCGACTTCACGGTCGAACGCGGCGACGAGACCCTCACGTTCCCGGTCGCGATCCAGCAGGTGCAGCGCTGGGTGTACGAGAGCGACGACCCCGACGCCCAACCCGTCTCCCGGGAGGTCGGTGCCATCGGTGTCGGCGGGGAGCCGCGCGTGCTCGAATACACACCGGTGTCGGCGGTCCCGGCGACGTTCGAGTTCACCGGATATCTCGCGGCCCGCACCGCCGAGGCGCTCGTGCAGTTGCCGTCGAAGGTGTCGGACCTGTGGACCGCGGTGACCGGCGGGGAACGGGCCGTCGACACGCCCGTCAGCGTCGTCGGCGCCAGCGTCATCGGCGGCCAGTTCGCGGAAGCCGGCATCTGGCAGTCCTTCGTGCTGCTGCTCGCGCAGCTGAACTTCTTCCTCGGCGCGTTCAACCTGCTGCCGCTCCTGCCGCTCGACGGCGGGCACATGGCCGTCGCGATCTACGAGCGCCTCCGCAACTGGGTGCGCAACCTGCGTGGTCTCGCCGACGGACCGCCGGTGGACTACATGAAGCTGCTTCCCCTCACCTACGTGGCCGTGGTCGTCGGCGGTGCCTACATGCTGCTGACGCTCACCGCGGACATCGTCAACCCCATCAAGCTGCTCTGACCTGCGCCGCTAGAATCGGCCGGTAGCAACGAAAGAAGGCGAAACGTGACCAGCCCCATCGGTTTGGGCATGCCCGAAGTACCCGCGGTCCTCGCACCGCGCCGCAAGACCCGCCAGTTGATGGTCGGAAATGTCGGTGTCGGCAGCGACTATCCGGTGTCGGTGCAGTCGATGTGCACCACCAAGACGCACGACGTCAACGCGACCCTCCAGCAGATCGCCGAACTCACCGCCTCCGGCTGCGATATCGTCCGTGTCGCGTGCCCGCGGCAGGAGGACGCCGACGCACTGGCGACCATCGCGAAGAAGAGCAAGATCCCGGTCATCGCCGACATCCACTTCCAGCCGCGATACATCTTCGCGGCGATCGACGCCGGTTGCGCCGCGGTGCGCGTCAACCCCGGCAACATCAAGGAGTTCGACGGCCGCGTCAAGGAGGTCGCGCAGGCTGCCGGGGACGCCGGCATCCCGATCCGGATCGGCGTCAACGCCGGTTCCCTCGACCCGCGGCTGCTGAAGAAGTACGGCAAGGCCACCCCCGAAGCGCTCGTCGAGTCCGCGCTGTGGGAGGCGAGCCTGTTCGAGGAACACGGCTTCGGCGACATCAAGATCTCCGTCAAGCACAACGACCCGGTCGTGATGGTCGAGGCGTACCGGCAGCTCGCCGCGCAGTGCGACTACCCGCTGCACCTCGGCGTCACGGAAGCCGGACCGGCCTTCCAGGGCACGATCAAGTCCGCGGTCGCGTTCGGTGCGCTGCTCTCGGAGGGCATCGGCGACACCATCCGAGTGTCGCTGTCCGCGCCGCCGGCCGAGGAGATCAAGGTCGGCACGCAGATCCTGCAGTCGCTGAATCTGCGTCCCCGCAAGCTCGAGATCGTCTCGTGCCCGTCGTGCGGCCGCGCTCAGGTCGACGTCTACACCCTGGCCAACGAGGTGTCCGCAGGTCTCGAGGGCATGGAGGTGCCGCTGCGCGTCGCCGTGATGGGCTGTGTCGTCAACGGTCCGGGCGAAGCGCGCGAAGCCGACCTCGGAGTCGCCTCCGGCAACGGCAAGGGACAGATCTTCGTCAAGGGGCAGGTCATCAAGACCGTCCCGGAGGCGCAGATCGTCGAAACCCTCATCGAGGAAGCGATGCGTATCGCCGAGGAGATGGAGGGCGATGCCGGCAGCGGCACACCCACCGTTTCGGTCGGCTGAACCTTCCGACACTCCCGATTCGGGAGTGGGTTTCCGTCGGGCCGTAGCTCATGGCAATCTGGTCGGTATCGGCAGTCGACAGGTGGTGGGCACGTGCTCAAGCTTCTTGGGGTCCGGTCGCTCGGTGGACGGGACACCGCCGCGGTGTTGCGCGTCCTCGCCCGAGACCCGGTGGCGACGTGCATGGTCACAGGCCGTGTCGAGGAGTACGGCATCGCCGGCCGCTCGGTCGGCGGTGAGATGTGGAGCCGCGGCGGGGCGGAGACCTCGCTGTGCTTCTCCGGAGCCAACCTGATCCCGCTGCTCGGGTCTCCCGACGACCTGCAGGCCTTCGCCGAACGTGCTGCCCGTGGACCGCGCCTGTGCTCGTCGGTCGTCGGCCGTGCCGAACTCGCCATGCCCATGTGGGAGCTGCTCGAGAACGCGTGGGGACCCGCCCGGGAGGTGCGCGCCGAACAGCCGCTGCTCGTCCTGGACCGCGAACCGCTCGTGACGCCCGACCCGCTCGTCCGCCGGGTGCGGCCCGAGGAGATCGACGCCTACCTGCCCGCCGCGGTGGCCATGTTCATCGAAGAGGTCGGCATCGACCCGCGTGCGGGCGACGGGGGAGTGAGCTACCGCCGTCGCGTCGCCAGCCTCATCGCGACCGGCCGCGCCTGGGCTCGGTTCGAGAACGGCGAGGTCGTGTTCAAGGCCGAGGTGGGATCGCAGTCGTCGACGGTCGGTCAGATCCAGGGCGTCTGGGTGAGCCCGGCCATGCGCAACGCCGGAATCGGATCGGCCGGCACCGCGGCGGTCGCCGCTGCGATCACCGCGGGCGGCAGGTTGCCGAGCCTGTACGTCAACAGCTTCAACGTGCGCGCCCGCGCCGCGTACGCGCGTATCGGCTTCCGGCAGGTCGCCACGTTCTCCACCGTCCTGCTCGACTGAACGACTCCGCACGACGGAGACGCCCACCACGTCCGTTGCGCCTCCCCGATGTCCGGGCATCGGCCTCCTACGATGACGGGCGATGAAAGCCAGCTCAGTTCCCCGGGCGACCTCGCCCGTCCCCCGCCGTGTCCTCGTCCGGATCGTGGCGGCCTCGCTCGCCGCGGTCGCGGTCCTCGGCGGCGTCGTGGCCTGCACACCGAAACCCGCCGGACCCGAGTCGGCGGCCCAGGCATTCCTCTCGGCGTTCTCCGAGCAGGACTTCGCGACCGCCGCCGACCACACCGACCGGCCAGAGGACGCCGAGGCAGCTCTCGCCGAGACGTGGGACGGACTGCAGGCCGAATCGCTGATCGCCGAGACGACGGGCGTGCAGATCCACGGCGACGCCGCGACCGTCGACTACGCCTACGAGTGGCACCTGACGAAGGACCGGATCTGGCAGTACACCGGGACGATGCAGATGGGACGCAGCGGCGACGACTGGATCGTGCGGTGGACCCGCTCGAACCTGCACCCGCAGCTCGGCGACCGCCAGACGATGCACCTGCGCACCAAGGCCGCGCCCCGGGCGCGCGTCAACGAACACTCGGGCGGGGACGTGCTGGTGCCCGGGACCGTGTACTCCATCTCGTTCGACGCGTCCGCGAACAGGGATGTCCTCGGCGCGGCCCGCGCTCTGTCCGCCGCGCTGACGCGGTTCGACACGTCCCTCACCGCCCAGTCCATCGCCGAATCCGCGACCGCGGCGAGCGGCCCGCTCGCCGTCATCCGGCTCGTCGCGGACGACTACGCGACCGTCTCCGACACGCTCGACGCCATCCCCGGCGTCGGCGTCGTCGAACAGGCCGATCTCGTCGCCACCGACCGCAACTTCGCCCCCGACCTGCTCGGCCAGATCAAGAAGACGGTGATCGACGAGGTCGACGGGGTCGCCGGCTGGAGTGTCGTCGTGACGAACCAGTACGGCGTCGACGTCGGTGTCCTCACGGAGACGGCTCCGCAGCCGGCGCCGTCGTTCTCCATCAGCCTGGACCGGCCGATCCAGCTGGCCGCACAGGCCGCCGTCGACGCCCGCGTCGAGCAGGCGATGACGGTCGTGATCGAGGCCTCCACCGGCGCGGTCCTCGCCGTCGCCCAGAACAAGGCCGCCGACCGGGACGGACCGGTCGCGATCGCGGGACACTACCCACCCGGATCCACGTTCAAGATCATCACCTCGGGTGCGGCGATCTCCAACGGTCTCGCGGGTCCCGAGACGATGGTGCCGTGCCCGGGCCGGATCACCATCGGGGAACGCAGCGTCCCCAACTACAACGAGTTCGAACTCGGCACGGTGTCGATGGCGACGGCGTTCGCCCGCTCCTGCAACACGTCCTTCGCGAAGCTGGCCTCCGAGATGCCCGCCGATGCGCTCACGAACGCCGCCGCCGCATTCGGCATCGGACCCGAGTACGACGTCGTCGGGCTGCCGGTGTTCTCGGGATCGGTCCCGCCCGCGGAGAACGTCGTGCAGCGGGCCGAGGACGGATTCGGGCAGGGCAAGGTCGTCGTCAGCCCGTTCGCGATGGCGCTCGCCGCCGCGACCGTCGCCGCCGGCCGGACACCGGTCCCGTATCTGATCAAGGGACGCGAAACGACGGTCGAGGGCGACCGCCCGGCGATCACCCCGGAGATGGTCGACGGGCTGCGCGGCATGATGCGGCTGGTGATCACCAGCGGCACCGCCGACCGCATCCGGGACCAGGGCGAGGTCTACGGCAAGACCGGTGAGGCCGAGGTCGAGGGCGGATCGCACGCGTGGTTCGTCGGCTACCGCGGGGACCTCGCGTTCGCCACGCTCGTCGTCCGGGGAGGCAGCTCCGACAACGCCGTCGCCGTCACCCGGGACATGTTCGCGGCGCTGCCGGAGGGCTACTAACCCGCCCGGGCCTCGCGGTTCACTTCTCGACCAGGTGTTCCGGGTCGATCGTGGGGCCGCGGCCACCCCTGCGCTTGGCCAGGAACCAGGTGATCAGCCACAGCACGGCCCCGAGGCCGAGCAGGACCGCCGCGATCCGGTACTGCGCCACGGGGCGGTCCACCAGCGGTGACACGAGGAAGATGCAGCTCGCGGCACCGAGCACGGGGAGGACCGTCGGCGTCCGGAAGTGCGGGTGGTCGATCGGTCGGCGACGCAGCACCAGCACGCTGACGTTGACGATCGCGAAGACGATCAGCAACAACAGCGCGGTCGTGCCGCCCAGTTCCGGCACCTCGCCGACGAAGGCGACCAACCCGAACGCCAGCAGCGTCGTGAAGACGATCGCGACATAGGGCGTGCGGCGCGTCGGGTGCACCCTGCCGAGCGCCGCGGGCAGCACGCCTTCGCGGGCGATCCCGTAGACCAGCCGGCTGGCCATGAGCATGTTGATCAGAGCCGTGTTCGCCACCGCGAACATCGTGATGAACGCGAAGATCCCCACCGGGAACGCCGGCGCACCCGCCTCGACCACCTTCAGCAGGGGAGTGTCACCGGTGCCGAGTTCGACGGCCGGGACCAGCGCGATCGCGGTGACGGACACCAGCACGTAGATCAGGCCGGTGATCCCGAGTCCCAGGAGCAGCACCCGGGGGAAGATCCGGGTCGGGTTCTTGCACTCCTCGGCCATGTTCACCGAGTCCTCGAAACCGACCATCGCGAAGAACGCGAGTGCGGTGCCGGCGACGACCGCGCCGAAGACCGAGCGGTCGCCGGTGTCGACGTCGAGCACCCGCGAGAAGTCGCCCTCGCCGATCCCGAGCGCCCACATCCCGATCAGGATGATGATGAGCAGCCCGGACAGCTCCACGCACGTGAGGACGATGTTCGTCTTGACGCTCTCACCGACGCCGCGCAGGTTGATCAGCGCCACCACCAGCATGAACGTCAGGCCCAACGCCGTGATGCCGATTCCCTCGCCGATATCGAGATCGAACGCCTCGACGAAGTTCGCGGAGAACGCCCGCGCCGCCGTCGACGCCGAGGTGATGCCCGACGCCATGACCGTGAAGGTGACCATGTACGTCAGGAAGTGGATCCCGAAGGCCTTGTGGGTGTACAGCGCGGCGCCCGCGGCCTGCGGATACTTGGTGACCAGTTCCAGGTAGCTGAACGCCGTGATCACCGCGACGACGAACGCGAGCACGAACGGCAGCCACACGGCGCCGCCAACCTCGTTCGCGACCCTGCCGGTCAGCGCGTAGATGCCGGTGCCGAGGATGTCGCCGACGATGAAGAGCAGCAGCAGTCCCGGCCCCATGACCCGTTTCAGCTGCGGAGACGAAGCCGTGTCCGACATAGGGAATCCTCTCCGGCCCGGAAACGGGACTGCTCAGGGCAGCAGCGACAGCCGCCGGGCGACGACGACCGCCTCGTGCCGGGTGTGCACGTCGAGCTTGCCCATCGCGCTGCGCAGATAGCTCTTCACGGTCTCCGGAGTCACCGAGAGGCGTTGCGCGATCTCGACGTTGGTGCAGCCCAGCGCCACGTGTGAGAGCACGTCGGTCTCGCGCGGGGACAGCACGATCGCGGTCGCCGGTGCCGGTGCCGGAGTGGTGGTGCCACCGCACGCACCGGCGAGTCGGTCCGACAGCGCCCGCAACTGCTGCCGCAGACCGGAGTCGCCGACCGTCTGGGCGAGACTGCGCAGTTCGGCGTGCACTTCCCGGACTTCCGCCGTCGCCAGCGGATCGCGGTCCACGGGGCTCATCCGCGCCATCAGCGCGAGCCGCCGGTCGACCTCGTCGCGCACCGTGATCTCGTCGGAGAGACGCCGCGCAGCCTGCACGAACGCCCCCACCGCGCGATCACCCAGCGGCGCACACTCGCGGATGGCCCCGTACAGCACCGCCCGCGCGGCCCCGCCGACGAGCACCGGCACCGCGAGGATCGAGCGCAGACCCTCGCCGAGCACCGGACGATCGAAGTGGTGGGTGATCGACGACGACCGCCCGTAGTCCGCGACCGTGAGCGGCTTGGCCCGGTCCACGACCAGTCCACCGAGCCCGGCCTTCGGCGGCACGATCACTCCCTCGAGCCCGTTGGTGCGGGTACCGAGGAACTCGCTCAGCTGTAGATGGCCGCTGCGGACCTCCCCGGCGAACACGACGGAGACCTGCGCGTCGGCGGCAGTGCGTCGCAACTCGGCGCGCAGCGCGTCGCCGTCGCGGGGACGGAGGAGAGACGAGGGACCGGAAGCCGGCACGATCACCCACCCCTTTCCGGGGGTATCGAGAAGATTCTGTGACTCGGATCATAGAGGTGGCGGTACGTTCGGGTGACGCGCATCCCCGCGGCGTGCCGCCCAGACACCCCCTGTGAATGCAGACAACCCTGTGAACGCTCGACGAGGAGGACGGATCGATGGCTGCCGATTTCGCTGCCCGTGTCCGCGAACTGCTGGACCGCTACGACACCGCGGACGGATGCGCTGCGAACCTTTTGTGCGACGACCATCCCGCCGACGCGGTCGCGTTCACCGTCGTCGAGTCCGATCTCTCCTCGACCGATCTGACGTACGGGTACCTGCGCGAGCAGTCGACCCGCTTCGCGGCCGCGCTGAACGACCTCGGTGTCGAGCCCGGCGACCATGTCGCGACGCTGATGGGCAAGTCCGCCGACCTGGTCGTCGCGCTGCTCGGCATCTGGCGGCGCGGCGCCGTGCACGTGCCGCTGTTCACCGCGTTCGCGCCCCCCGCCATCGCGTTCCGGCTGCAGGCCAGCGGCGCGAAGGTCGTCGTCGCCGACGCCGACCAGCTCGGCAAGCTGGCGCCCAGCGAGGACATCCCGGCCGACGCGCCGTGGCAGATCGTCGTCGCGGGGGACTCCGGTGACGCCGGGATCGGGCTGCACTTCGCGGACCTGCTCGCCGCCCACACCGGCGACGATCCGCGCGGTGCCGCGGTCGCCGTCGGTGGCTCCGGTGGCCTCGTGCAGCTGTTCACCTCCGGCACCACGGGGACCCCGAAGGGCGTGCCGGTTCCGGTGCGGGCGCTCGCCTCGTTCCACGCGTACATGGACTTCGGCCTCGACGTGCGCCCCGACGACGTGTTCTGGAACGCCGCGGACCCGGGCTGGGCGTACGGGCTGTACTACGCGCTGCTCGGTCCCATGGCCGCCGGCCGGCGCAGCATCCTGCTGCACGCCGGGTTCTCGCCGGCGCTGACCTGGCAGGTGATGGAGACGTTCGGCGTCACCAACTTCGCCGCCGCACCCACGGTGTACCGCAGCCTGCGTGCCGACTCCGGCCAGGGACCGCAGATCCCGCTGCGCCGCGCATCGTCGGCCGGTGAGCCGCTGACCCCGGACGTGCTGACCTGGTCCGAGCACAAGTTCGGTGTCGTCGTCCACGACCAGTACGGGCAGACCGAGCACGGCATGTTCGTCGTCAACGCGTGGGCCGACGGCCTGCGCGAGGACGTGCCGCCGCTCTCGATGGGCAAGCCGCTGCCGGGCTGGTCGGTGGCGGTGCTGAAGGAGGACAGCGACGAACTCGCGGACACGAACGAGGTCGGCCGCGTCGCGATCGACACCCAGGCCAGCCCGCTGCTGTGGTTCACCGGCTACGTCGACGCTCCGGAGAAGACCGCCGAACGCTTCAGCGAGGACGGCCGCTGGTACCTGACCGGCGACGCGGGCCGCGTCGACGAGAACGGCTTCTACTTCTTCTCCTCCCGCGACGACGACGTGATCATCATGGCGGGCTACCGGATCGGGCCGTTCGACGTGGAGAGCGTGCTCGTGATGCACGAGCAGGTGGTCGAGGCCGCGGTCGTCGGTCTGCCCGACGAGCTCCGCGGCGAGGTGCTCGAGGCGTTCGTGGTGCTGCGGGAGGGCGTCGAGGGCACCGACGAACTCGAGGCCGAGTTGCAGCAGCTGGTGAAGAAGAAGTTCGCCGCGCACGCCTACCCGCGGGCGGTGCACTTCGTGCCGCACCTGCCGAAGACCCCCAGCGGCAAGGTCCAGCGCTTCCTCCTCCGTCAGCGCTGACCCGCGTCCCGCGGGTGATGCCTCGGAGGCATCGCCCGCGGGCCGGTGGGCATATCCTGATCGTCATGTCTGTGCGCACAGCTCTCGTTCCCGGCACGCCCACCCCCATCCGTTCGGTTCCCAAGCTCATCGAACGACCCGAGTACGCGTGGAAGCCGACCGCCAAGGAAGGCAACGAGCCGTGGGTGCAGACCCCGGAGACCATCGAGAAGATGCGCGAGGCGTGCCGGATCGCCGCGCAGGCGCTCGCCGTGGCCGGCGAGGCCGTCGCCCCCGGTGTGACCACCGACGAACTCGACCGCATCGCCCACGAGTACATGTGCGACCACGGCGCCTACCCGTCGACCCTCGGCTACCGGGGCTTCACCAAGTCCTGCTGCACGTCGCTCAACGAGGTGATCTGCCACGGCATCCCCGACTCGACGGTGATCGAGGACGGCGACATCGTCAACATCGACGTCACCGCCTACATCCACGGGGTGCACGGTGACACCAACGCGACGTTCCTGGCCGGTGACGTCTCGGAGGAACACCGCCTGCTCGTCGAACGCACCCGTGAGGCGACCCGGCGGGCCATCAAGGCCGTCGCGCCCGGCCGCGCCCTGAACGTCATCGGCCGGGTCATCGAGGCGTACGCCAATCGGTTCGGATACGGCGTCGTCCGCGACTTCACCGGCCACGGCATCGGCGAGACCTTCCACAACGGCCTGGTCATCCTGCACTACGACCAGCCGTCCGTGGAGACGGTCATCGAGCCCGGCATGGTCTTCACCATCGAACCGATGATCAACCTGGGCACGCCCGACTACGAGATCTGGGACGACGGCTGGACGGTCGTCACCAAGGACCGCAAGTGGACCGCGCAGTTCGAGCACACCATCGTCGTCACCGACAGCGGATGCGAGATCCTGACACTGCCGTGACCGTGTGATCGCGTACCGTTCTGCGGCATGGAATCGACTGACGTGAGCACCGCGAGCGGCACCGTCCGGGTACGCATCGACGGACCCGAGAGCAGGCACACCGTGCTGCTGCTGCCGGGAGCGGGGGAGAGCGCCGACGTGTTCGACGCGGTGTGCGAACGCCTGCACAATTCCGACCTGCGGACGGTCGTCCCGGAAAGCATCGACAACCTCGATGCGGCCGGGATATTCGCGCTGCTCGACGAACTGAAACTGCCGTGGGTGCACCTGGCCGGCAGCGGTGCCGGCGCGGAACTCGCCTGGTCCGTCGCAGCCGGCAGATTCGGCCGGTTCGCGAGTCTGGTCGTCGCCGACCGCGGTCACCCGGCCGTTCCCGACGCCGACGGCACCGTGCGCGACGCGTCGGCCCCTGCAGCCGAGGTGCCCACCACCGTCGTGGTCGGCAGCGGCACCCGGCGCGCAGAGGCCGACGCATCCATGCGCTACGTCACCGGGGAGTTCCGGGTCGTCGAACTCGACGGCATCGAGAACGTCCCGGCGCAGGCCCCGGCCGAGTTCGCCTCGGCGATCGCCCTGCGTACCGGCAGCTGGTAGCGGACACGGTGGCGCCGTCCCGGCCGGACGGCGCCGCCGACGCTGTCAGAGCCCGAGCAGCGCGTTCTCCACGACCTCCGGCAACGCCGGATGGATCCAGTACTGGCCCGTCGCCATCTCCCGGGCGGTCAGACCGAAACTCATCGCCTGGATCAGCGGCTGGATCACCGTCGACGCCTGCGCGCCCATGACGTGCGCGCCGAGCAGCAGACCGGTCGACCTGTCGGCGATCAGCTTGCAGATGCCCTCGGTGTCCTCCATCGCCCAGCCGTACGCGACGTCCCCGTAGTTCTGGATCTTCACGGAGATGTCGTATCCCTGTGCGCGGGCCTGTTCCTCGGTGAGCCCGACCTCGGCGATCTGGGGGTCGGTGAACACCGCCGCCGGCACGAACCGGTGATCGGTGCGCCGCAGCGCCGACGTGTCGTCGCCCCACGCATCCTGCAGCAGGTTGTGCTGCACCACCCGCATCTCGTGATTGGCGACGTGCTTGAGCTGGTAGGGCGACGAGACGTCGCCGAGCGCGAACACTCCGCGCGCGGTGGTGCGCTGGAACTTGTCGACGACGATGCGGCCCTGCTCGTCCAGTTCCAGGCCACCGGCGGCCGCGTCGAGCAGGTCGCCGTTGGGCTGCCGTCCCACCGCGACCAGCAGTGCGTCACCCGCGACGACCGTGCCGTCGGCGAGCACGACCTCCACACCGTCACCGACAGGGCGGAACTCCTTGGCCGGATTCGACAGGTGCACGTCCCACTTCTCCTGCGCGATCCGCGTGAACCGCTCGGCGATGTCCGTGTCGAGGTGACGCAGAAGCCGGCTGCTGCGCGCGAGGATCGAGACCCGCACCCCGAGCGCGGAGAACACGTGCGCGAACTCCATCGCGATGAACCCGGATCCGAGGATCACCATCGACTCGGGCAGCTTCGGCAGCCGCATCACGTCGTCGTTGGTGTGGTACTTGACGCCGCTGTCGAGGACCTCCTGCGGAACGATCGGGCGTGATCCGGCCGCGACGACGACCTGATCGGCGGTGATCGTCTCGCCCGTGCCGGTGTCGAGGGTGCGCTCGCCGACGAACCGCGCGTGCCCGCCGTACACCGTGACGTTCGCGCAGTCCTCGCGCCGGTACCGTTCACCGCCGGCCGCGATCGGGTCGATCCGGCCGAACACCCGGTCGACGATGTCGTTCCAGCGCACCCCGTCGACGCTCGCATCCACGCCGTATTTCGCGGCGGTGCGGACGGTGTGCGCGACCTCGGCCGCGTACACGTACATCTTCGTCGGGATGCAGCCGACGTTGAGGCAGGTGCCGCCGAAGGTGCCCTCCTCGAGGATCGCCACCCTCTTGCCGTCGTAGCGTTCGTCGAGGATCGAATTGCCCGATCCCGTGCCGATGATGGCGAGGTCGTAATGGGTCACGCGGGGTCTCCTGCGGTTCGTGTCCGCACGTTGCCGGCGGCGGTGCGGATGTCGGCGGTGTCGTCGTTGCTGTCGTGGTTGTCCAACCCCTCCAGCCACCGGTCCAATTCCCGGAACGCCGCGGCGAGCGGACCGGGGGTGGACAGGAACACGTCGTGGCGGGCTCCGTCGATGGGCACGATCGTGGTGCGGTCGCCCAGGCAACCCGCCCAGCGCGCGATCTGCCGCACGTCGAGGACCGCGTCGACGGTGTCGATCGCGGGGTCGTACTTCGGTGCGGACCGGCTCGCCGTGGACCGGAGGATCAGCGACGGCACCCCGATGTCGAGGCCGCGATGCAGCTGCGCGTGCCCGCGCCGGACCGCCCGTAGCCAGCCGAACGTGAGCGGGAATCCCGTCAGCGGCTTCCAGTCGAGGTTGTAGTTCCAGCCGCCGGTGCGCAGGCTCATCCCGTACGTGTCGAGCTTCTTCAGTGGGATGACGTCCTTCGGCCGGATCCGCCCGAGGAGGTCGATCGCGAGGGTGCCGACGTTGCGCAGATAGGACGGTCCCTGCAGGTCGAACCAGGGACTGTTGAGGACGACCCCGCGGATTCCGCCGCCCGCGGTACCGCCTGGACGCTTGTTCAGCCGGTCCAGCCACAACGGCAACACCAGCCCGCCCGTCGAATGCGCGACCAGCAGCACCTCCTCGCCGGTCTCGGCCCGCACGATCCGCAACGCCTCCTCGAGCTCGGCGTCGTAGTACGCGAGGTCGGTGACGAAGTGCGGAGTGTGGCCCGGGGCGCGTGAACGGCCGCATTTGCGCAGGTCCAGCGCGAAGAATCGGTACCCCTGCGCCGCGAAGTGCTCCGCGAGGTGCTGCTGGAAGAAGTAGTCGGTGAACCCGTGCACGTAGAGCACCGCGCGGTGCGGAGCGTCGCCGGCGGGCTGATAGCGGACCAGGGTCGCGCTGATTTCACCTTCCCCGTCGGGATCGCTGCCGAGGGGGAGAACGAGCTGCTGATAGCCGTCACCGAGGATGTCGGGCTGCCAAGTAGTCACTATCACACTGTATTGGTGTTCATGCCGGATCGTGGTCGGGGCACAATTGGGGGGAAGGAAACGCCGAGCGACGTGCGGGTAACCTATTCGTCGCAGTCGGCGCGGCTGTGGTGGTTCCCAGATCCGGTTCGTGATCGAACGGAAGTGGAGCGGGACCACGGACGTGCACGGGACACCCTCGCGACGCGATCCCTGCGGATTCTGCGGCGCGTGCGAACAGACAAGGAAGTCGATCCTCCAGTGTCAGACAACGTGTTAGAGGCGAAGACCGATGTAGTGCTCATCGGCGCGGGCATCATGAGCGCTACCCTCGGTGCGCTGCTCCGCCAGTTGCAGCCCGACTGGTCGATCACCGCTTTCGAGCGGCTCGACGCCGCTGCCGCGGAGAGCAGCGACCCCTGGAACAACGCCGGTACCGGCCATTCCGCGCTGTGTGAGCTGAACTACACCCCGGCCAAGGCCGACGGCACCGTCGACATCACCAAGGCGATCAACGTCAACGAGCAGTTCCAGGTCTCGCGCCAGTTCTGGGCCTACGCCGTCGACAACGGGATCCTGTCCGACCCCAAGGACTTCATCAACCCGATTCCGCACGTCAGCTTCGTGCACGGCGCCGACGACGTGAAGTACCTGCGCGCCCGCTACGACGCCCTGGCCGGCCACCCCCTGTTCGCGGGCATGGAGTACTCCGAGAGCCCCGAGCTGTTCTCCGAGCGTCTCCCGCTCATGGCCGCGGGCCGTGACTTCTCCGACCCGGTGGCCCTCAACTGGACCTCGACCGGCACGGACGTCGACTTCGGCGCCCTCACCAAGCAGCTCATCAACAACGTCGCCGCCTCCGGGGGCACGGTGTTCTTCGGTCACGAGGTGACCAACCTGTCGAAGCAGTCCGACGGCAGCTGGATCGTCAAGGTCCGCAACCGCCGGACCGGCGAGAGCCGCAAGGTCAACGCCAAGTTCGTCTTCGTCGGCGCCGGCGGCGGTGCCCTGCACCTGCTGCAGAAGTCGGGGATCAGCGAAGCCAAGGGCTTCGGCGGCTTCCCCGTCTCCGGTGCGTTCCTGCGCTGCACCAACCCCGACGTCATCGCGCAGCACAGCGCGAAGGTGTACGGCAAGGCCGCCGTGGGTGCGCCCCCGATGTCGGTTCCGCACCTCGACACCCGCGTCATCGGCGGCAAGCAGGGCCTGCTGTTCGGCCCCTACGCCGGCTGGTCGCCGAAGTTCCTCAAGCAGGGCGGCGTCCTGGACCTGCCGAAGTCGGTCAAGCCCAACAACATCATGTCGATGCTGGGTGTCGGCGCCACCGAACTCGGCCTGGTCAAGTACCTGGTCGGCGAGCTCACCCAGTCGCCCCGCGACCGGATCGTCACCCTCTCCGAGTTCGCGCCCAACGCCAAGCTCGAGGACTGGGAGCTGATCGTCGCCGGTCAGCGCGTCCAGGTCATCCGGCGCAAGGGCATCGGCGGTGTCCTCGAGTTCGGCACCGCCGTGGTCAGCGCCGGTGACGGCACCATCGCCGGTCTGCTCGGTGCCTCCCCGGGCGCCTCGACCGCCGTGCCCGCGATGCTCGACGTTCTCGAACGCTGCTTCCCGAAGCAGTGGACCGGATGGCAGGGCAAGCTTCACGAGATGGTGCCGTCCCTCGGCACGAAGCTGTCCGACGATCAGGCGCTGTTCGACAAGGTGTGGCAGTGGAGCACCAAGTCGCTGCAGCTCGACGTCACCTCCGTGGCGGAGACCACCGCCCCGATCGAGCCCGCGTCGGTCTGATCCGACCGTCACGACCCGACCCCGTCACAGGCCGGTCCGCACGCCGCGGACCGGCCTGTGTCACGAGGCCAACCAGAAGTGGGGAACCCCGGTGCCTACCAATCCTGCAGACGAGTCGTCCACCAACGGGGCAGACGAGTCCAGCTACCTCGTCGGTCTGAATCTGTCCGGTCGCCGGGTCGTCGTGGTCGGCGGCGGGTCCGTCGCCCAGCGGCGGCTCGGACTGCTCGTCGCATCGGGTGCCGCGGTGCACGTCGTCACCCGTGCGGCCACGCCCGCCGTCGAGAGTATGGCCACCAAGGGCCACATCACCCTGGAACTGCGCGACTACCGCGACGGTGATCTCGAGGGCGCCTGGTATGCCATGGCCTGCACGAACGAGCCGGAGACGAACGCGGCGGTCGTGGCCGAAGCCGAACGCAACCGCATCTTCTGCGTGCGCGCCGACAACGCCCGCCGCGGCAGCGCCGTCACCCCGGCCACCGCGACCTACGACGGTCTGTCCATCGGCGTCCTCGCCGGCGGCGACCACCGCCGGTCCGCGGCGGTGCGCACCTCGATCCGGGAGTCCCTCGCCGGGGGCGCCGCTGTCGCCGACACCGCGCCGGCCCCGGTCGGGGTCGCGCTCGTCGGCGGCGGCCCGGGCGACCCGGATCTGATCACCGTGCGCGGTCGCCGCCTGCTCGGTCGCGCCGACGTGGTCGTCGCCGACCACCTGGCCCCGCAGGAACTGCTCGACGAACTCGGCCCGCACGTCGAGGTCATCGACGCGTCGAAGCTGCCCTACGGCCGGGCGATGGCGCAGCAGGCCATCAACGAAACCCTGATCGACCGGGCCAAGGCCGGCAAGTTCGTCGTGCGCCTCAAGGGCGGCGACCCGTACGTCTTCGGCCGCGGCTTCGAGGAACTGCAGGCCTGTGCCGCCGCGGGCGTCCCGGTCACGGTCGTTCCCGGGATCACCAGCGCGATCGCGGTGCCGTCGGCGGCCGGCGTTCCCGTCACCCATCGCGGGGTCACGCACGAATTCGTGGTGGTCAGCGGACACGTCGCCCCCGACCACCCGGACTCGCTGACCGATTGGTCGGCACTTGCGAAGCTGCGCGGCACGCTGGTGCTGCTCATGGCGGTCGAACGCATCCAGCAGTTCGCCGGCGCCCTGCTCGCCGGGGGCCGTCCCGCGGACACCCCGGTCGTCGTCGTGCAGGAAGGCACGCGCCGCACCCAGCGCGTTCTGCGCGCCGACCTGCAGACCGTCGCGGCGCGTGTGCGCGACGAGCAGATCCGGCCGCCCGCGATCATCGTGATCGGACCGGTCGCCGGTCTCACCGCGGATTCCGAGTGAATCGGATGCTGGGTAACGTCGACGCCGTGCCGGACCCCTCGAACGCCGCCCGTTCCGCGACCGCCCGGGCGCTCGGCGCGGCCATGCTCGTCCTGAGCGGACTGCAGTTGATGGTCGTGCTCGACGGCACGGTCGCGAACCTGGCGCTCGCGCCGCTGCAGGCCGACCTGGGACTGTCCGACGCCGGCCGCAACTGGGTGCTCACCTCGTACGCGCTGGCGTTCGGCGGTCTGATGCTCCTCGGTGGCCGGCTGGGCGACAGTTTCGGCCGCAAGCGCATGTTCGTCGCCGGGGTCGGCCTGTTCACCCTCGCGTCGCTGCTGTGCGGCCTCGCGACCGGCGAGGCCATGCTCATCGCGGCCCGCGCCCTGCAAGGTGTCGGCGCCGCGATCGCGTCGCCGACCGCGCTGGCTCTGGTCGCGACGACGTTCGCGCCGGGCCCCGCCCGCAACCGCGCGATCGCGGTGTTCGCGGCCATGACCGGCGTCGGCTCGATCGCCGGGTTGATCCTCGGCGGCGCGCTCACGCAGGTCTCGTGGCGCTGGATCTTCCTCATCAACGTTCCCATCGGTGTGCTCATCGCCGTCGCCGCGAGCGTGGTGTTGCGGGAGACCGCGACCGAGCGGCTCGCGCTCGACGTGCCCGGCGCGGTCCTGGCGACCCTCGGCTGCACCGGTGTGGTGTTCGGCCTGAGCGAGGGACCCGAGATGGGCTGGGGCAGCCCGGTCGTGATCGGGGCGCTCATCGGAGGTGTCGTGGTCCTCGGGCTGTTCCTGCTCGTGGAGCGGCGCGCCGAGAATCCGCTGCTGCCGTTCGTGCTGTTCCGCAACCGCGACCGGGTCGCCACGTTCGTGGCGATCTTCTTCGCGGGCTCGGTGATGTTCTCGCTGGCCGCCTTTGTGGCGCTGTTCGTGCAGGACATCCTCGGCTACACCCCACTGCAGGCGGGTCTGGCGTTCGTGCCGTTCGCGTTCGGTCTCGGCGGTGCCGCTGCGGTCGCGTCGAAACTCGTCGTGCGGGTGCAGCCGCGCTGGCTGGTGGTCGCGGGGGCGCTGATCATGAGTGCGAGCCTGCTGTTCGGCTCGACGATGGACGAGACGGTGCAGTACCTGCCCACCCTGTTCGTGCTGGTGCTCGTCGTCGGGTTCGGGGTCGGGCTGGCCTCGGTGCCGCTGCCGCTGTGCGCGATCGCCGGGGTCGGTACCCACGAGATCGGCCCGCTGTCCGCGATCGCCCAGGTCGCGCAGACCCTCGGCGGTCCGATCGGCCTGGCCGTGATCGGAGCGATGGCCACGTCGCGGACCATGTCGCTGGGCGGCACGTCCGGTGCGGTCGCCGACATGACCGAGGCGCAGCTCGTCGCGCAGGGCGAGGGCTACATGTTCGCCCTGGTCGGCTGCGCCGTGTGCGCGGTGATCACCGGTATCGCCGCGCTGTTCATCCGGTTCAGCCCGCAGCAGGTCGCGCAGGCACAGGAAGCCGAGAAGGCCGCCCAGAACGCCTGAGGCGGGCCGCCGTCACGCCACGCGGGCCCGCTGCGGCTCCACCGCGGTGGAGGCCGGGATCGGCGCCTGCGGGCCCGTGGCGCGGCGGCGCCGGATCGCCTTCTCGGCCTCGATCACGACCGGAACGATCACCGACAATCCGATGCACGCGAGCCACTGGCCACCGGTCAGCGAGGTCGTCATCAGCAGCCGCTGCAGGAAGTCGAGTTCCACGGCGAGCACGGTGATGACCGTCGGGATCGCCAGGATCTTCACGGCTCCCAGAATGGGCGCTGCCAGGCCCGTGTCCGGATCACGCCGCATCACCAGCCCACCGAGGATCGACCCGAACGACATGACCACGAACGCCATCGTCATGGGCACGTTCGCGACGGTCGAACTCATCTCACCGGGCGCCAGCAACAGCGCGGCCAGCGTGACCGCGAACTCGACGGCACCGTAGAAGACCCACTGCCACACGGCCAGCGGATTGGTGATCGGAACGCCCGGGTCGCGCGGTGGCTTGTTCATCAGGTTCGGCGGTGCGGGGTCGTGCATGATCACGATGACCGGGAACAGGGTGATGAAGAAGTTCTGGAACAGCACCATCAGCGGCGTGAGCGCGACCCCGTCGTTGATATCGAACACGCTCGCGACCAGGAACAACAGGATCAGCGAAAACAGTTTCGCCATCTGGCAGCGGATGAACGCGACGATCTTGTCGTAGATGCTGCGCCCGAGGCTGATCGCGGTCACCAGCGTCCCGAAGTTGTCGTCGGTGAGGATCATGTTCCCGGCCTGCTTCGTGACCTCGCTGCCCGACCCCATCGCGACACCCACGTCGGCCTGCTTGAGGGCTGCCGCGTCGTTGACGGCGTCGCCGGTCATCGCGACGATCGCGCCGCCCCGCTGCATGAGTTCGGCCAGGCGCAGCTTGTCCTGCGGGGTGACCCGGCCGAAGACGTGCAGGTTCGGCAGCGCCGCGGCCAGTTCGTCGTCGGACAGTGCCTGCAGTTCCGGGCCGCTGATCGCGCCCGGACCGAGACCGAGTTCGGCACCGATCGCGGACGCGGTGATCGCATGGTCGCCGGTGATCATGCGCACCTCGAGGCCCGCGGCGTGCGCGGTGCGCACGGCCTCCACGGCCTCGGGCCGCAGCGGATCGATGATGCCCACCATGCCGACGAACGTCAGGTCCTCGACGAACGACATCGGATCGGCGATCACCTCGCTCTCCCGGCCCGGCAGCAGGCGCGCCGCGAACGCCAGCACCCGCAGCCCCTTCTCCGACATGCTGCGGTTGGCCGCGAGGATCTCGTCACGCATCACGTCCATCGGTTCCGGCCCGGTCTCGGTGAACGCCGTCGAGCAGCGTGCCAGCACCACGTCGGGCCCGCCCTTGACCAGTTCGACGAACGTGTCGACGCCGTCCAGCGGCAGCCGGTGGAAGGTCGCCATGAACTTGTACGCCGAATCGAACGGCACCTCCGCGACGCGCGGGTAGGCGCGCCGGGTCTCCTCGGCGTCGACGCCGAGCTTCGCGGCCAGCACCACCAGCGCCGCCTCGGTGGGATCACCGACAACGACTCCGCTGTCGGACACGGTGGCGTCGCTGTCGAGGCACAGCCCGTACGCCAGCCGCGTGAAGTCGGGAACCTCCGCGCCGGCGGCGTGCCGCACCGCACCGGTCTTGGCGTAGCCCTCGCCCTCGACGGTGAACCAGCGGCCGTGGAAGTACAGGGACCGGACCGTCATCTGGTTCATGGTGAGGGTGCCGGTCTTGTCGGAGTTGATCGCGCTGGTCGCGCCGAGCGTCTCGACGTCGTTGAGGTTCTTGACGACGGCCTTTGCGTCGGCCAGTTGCTTGGCGCCGTACGACAGCATCGACTGCACGAACGTCGGCAGGCCCGTCGGGATGGCCGAGATGGCCATCGAGATGCCCAGCAGCAGAACCGTGGTGACGCTCTGGCCGCGCAGCAGCCCGATCACCACGATGACCGCGACCGCACCCCAGGCGACGATGCCCAGCACCTTGGTCAGCGAACCCAGTTCGCGCTGCAGCGGGGACTTCTTCGGAGCCACCGCCGACAGCATCGACGCGATGCGACCCATCTGGGTCTGCATGCCGGTCTCGGTCACCACCATCGTCGCGGTGCCGCGGGTGACCGAGGTGTTCTGGAACAGCATGTTGCTGCGGTCGCCGAGCGTCACGTCGGGGGAATCGAGGGTCGTCACGTCCTTCGCGACGGGGGCGCTCTCCCCGGTCAGCGCCGCTTCCTGGGTCTCGAGGGTGGCGGAGACGAGGATCCGTCCGTCCGCCGGCACCAGATCGCCGGCCTCCAGGTTGACGATGTCGCCCGGTACGAGCTCGGTGGAGGGGATCGCGGCCAGGGTGCCGTTGCGGGTCACCCGGGCCTGCGGCACCTGCATCTTCGCCAGCGCATCCACGCTGGCCCGGGCCTTCAACTCCTGGCGGGTCCCCAGCACGACGTTGAGCACCACCAGGCCGGCGACCGTGAGCGCCACGGGAATCTGGCCGATGACCACGCTGACGACGACGACCGCCACGAGCATCACGTTCATCGGATCGGTGAGCTGGAGCAGCGCGACTGCCCAGATCGACGGTGGGGGTTCGGAGGCGATGACGTTGGCGCCGTAGCGGGCTCGGCGTTCCTCCACGGCGGCGCTGGTCAGCCCGGCCGACTCGTCGGTCGACAGCGTCGCCACCACATCCGCGGGGTTCAGCGCGTGCCACGCCCGCAGGTCGTCGGGGGAGTCGGCAACCGGGGTGTCACCGGATACGGATCTTTGACCGAGCATGCTCGCGGACCTCCTCGTTCCGGTGCGGCGCATCGTCAGTAGGGTGTGGGAATCCAGTCGACGACCACGCCGGGATCGCGATAACCGCCCGGTTTCTGTCGTTCGGGCAGCGTGACGGCGGGAAGCTCCAGCGGCTCGTAGGGCACCCGGCTGAGCAGGTGGCTGATGATGTTGAGCCGGCCGCGTTTCTTGTCGTCGTTGATCGCGACGTGCCAGGGTGACCATCCGGTGTGCGTGAGCCGGAACATCTCGTCGCGGGCCCGCGAGTAGTCGTACCAGCGGCTGTACGACTCGAGGTCCATCGGCGACAGCTTCCAGATCTTGCGCGGATCGTCGATACGGCTCTGCAGCCGCAACGTCTGTTGCTCCTGGCTCACCTCGAGCCAGTACTTGATCAGGATGATCCCGGACTGCTGGATCGCGCGTTCGACCGCCGGGACGAGTTGCAGGAACTGGTCGGTCTGCTCCTGGGTGCAGAACCCCAGGACGGGCTCGACGCCGGCGCGGTTGTACCAGCTGCGGTCGAAGATGACGACCTCACCCGCCGCGGGCAGGTGCGGCATGTATCGCTGGAAGTACATCTGCGACTTCTCCCGCTCGGTCGGAGCCGGCAGGGCCACGACGCGGAAGACGCGGGGGCTCACGCGTTCCGTGATCGCCTTGATGACACCGCCTTTCCCCGCGGTGTCCCGGCCCTCGAACAGGATGCACACCTTCGCGCCGGTGGATCTGACCCATTCCTGCATCGCGACGAGTTCGGCGTGCAGCGACTTCAGGTGCCGCCGGTACTCCTTGTTCTTCATCGGCGGTAGGTCGGGATCGCCACCGGTCGGCGGCGGGCGCAGTTCACCCGTGTGGGTGCGGGAATCGGTCCCCGCGTCGTGCCCTGCCTTGCTTCCCTTGGACTTCTTCCCCATGGGCGCTCCCGGGTCGGCCGTCGAGATCAGAACTATACGGCAGGACCAGCGGATTCGACGGGGAAACTCAGGTGAGCACGATCAGCTCGGTGGGCGACGCGACCTCGACCCGCAGGCCCGCTTTCGCGGCCACCCGCGCCACGGACCTGACGTCGGACGGTTCCGCTCGGGTGAGCACCAGCGCCCGTGCCAGCAGACCCTTGTGGTGCTTGTTGAAGTGGCTCACGACCTTGCGGGTGCCGTCGGGCTGCTCGGTGAGCACGGTCGCGGTCACCGCTCCCGGCACCGGACCGAGCTGCTGGTAGACCCCCGATCGCAGGTCGACGACCAGATCTCCGGCGGCCTCGGCCACCAGCGCGTCGGTCAGTTCGGGTTTCCACAGCGCCTGCAGGGTGCCGAAGCCCGGCAGCTTGGAGCCGCCCGACAGCCGGTAGGCGGGAATGGGATCGCCCGCGCGCACCGCACCGAACAGCGCCGATCCCATCGCGAGCCGCCGGTACGCCTTCTCGCGCTGCACCCGGGTGAACGACGGCACGTCGAGTGCGTCGAACAGCACCCCGGTGTACCGCTCGAGCGCCGGCCGGGTCGCCGAGACCCACAGCTTGGCGTTGCGTTCGATCTCGTCGGCCTGGGTGGCGCCGAGACCGAGGGCCCGCATCGACGCTTCGCTGTCGGCGGCCAGATCCACCAGCGCCTGGACGAGCATCTCGCGCGTGTCGGTGAGCTGAGGCATCGACAGCTCGCCCAGATCGAGGGGCGCGCCGTTGCCGCCGTCGGACTTGGTTTCGGAAGGAGGCAGAAGCACCAGCACAACCGGTAACCGTACCGAGGCCGGTTCCGGGCCTGCGGGTAGGCTGCCACTCCGTGATCACCCGCATGTCGCATCTGTTTCTCCGCACGCTCCGCGACGACCCGGCCGATGCCGAGGTCGCCAGCCACAAACTGCTCGTTCGCGCAGGCTACGTGCGGCGCATCGCGCCGGGCGTCTACTCGTGGCTGCCGCTGGGCCTGAAGGTGCTGCGGCAGGTCGAGCGCGTCGTGCGCGAGGAGATGAACGCCATCGGCGCGCAGGAGATCTCGCTGCCGGCGCTGCTGCCGCGCGATCCCTACGAGACCACCAACCGGTGGACCGAGTACGGCGACGGCCTGTTCCGGCTGCAGGACCGCAAGGGCGGCGACTACCTGCTCGGACCCACCCACGAGGAGATGTTCGCGCTCACCGTCAAGGGCGAATACAACTCCTACAAGGACTTCCCGGTCACCCTGTACCAGATCCAGACGAAGTACCGCGACGAGGAACGACCCCGCGCCGGCATCCTGCGCGGCCGCGAATTCGTCATGAAGGACTCCTACAGCTTCGACCTCACCGACGAGGGGCTGACCCGGTCCTACCAGGCCCACCGCGACGCCTACGAGCGGATCTTCGCGCGGCTCGGTGTGAAGTACGTGATCGTCTCCGCGACGTCCGGGGCGATGGGCGGCAGCGCGTCGGAGGAGTTCCTCGCCGAGTCCGACGCCGGTGAGGACACCTACGTGCGCTGCCTCGAATCCGGCTACGCCGCGAACGTCGAGGCGGTGAAGACGCTCGCGCCGGAGCCGATCCCGTTCGACGGCCTGCCCGACGCCGTGGTGCACGACACCCCGGACACCCCGACGATCGAATCCCTCGTCGCCTCCGCCTCGCAAATCCTCGGGCGTGAGGTCACCGCGGCCGAGACCCTCAAGAACATCCTCGTGAAGGTCCGGCAGCCGGGCGGCGATTGGGAACTGCTCGGCATCGGCATCCCCGGCGACCGGGAGGTCGACGACAAGCGCCTGGAAGCCTCGCTCGAACCCGCCGAGGTCGAGTTGCTCGGCGAGTCCGACTTCACCGCCAACCCCTTCCTCGTCAAGGGCTACATCGGCCCGAAGGCGTTGCTGGACAACGGTGTTCGCTACCTCGTCGACCCGCGCGTGGTGGACGGCACGAGCTGGATCACCGGCGCCGACGAAGAAGGGAAGCACGTCTTCGGGCTCGTCGCCGGCCGCGACTTCACCCCCGACGGCACCATCGAGGCCGCAGAGGTCCGCGACGGGGACCCGTCGCCGGACGGCGCCGGCCCGCTCGTCTCGGCGCGCGGTATCGAGATCGGCCACGTCTTCCAGCTCGGCCGCAAGTACACCGACGCGTTCGCGGTCGACGTCCTCGGCGAGAACGGCAAGCCGGTGCGCCCCACCATGGGCTCGTACGGCGTCGGCGTCTCCCGCCTGGTCGCGGTGATCGCCGAACAGCAGCACGACGACAAGGGCCTGCGCTGGCCCGCCGAGGTCGCGCCGTTCGGGGTGCACCTGGTCATCGCGAACAAGGACGACGCGGCCCGCGAAGGCGCCGAGGGCCTGGCCGCCGATCTCGACAAGGCGGGCGTCGAGGTTCTGCTCGACGACCGCAAGGCGTCGCCGGGTGTGAAGTTCAAGGACTCCGAACTGCTGGGTGTGCCGCTCGTCGTCGTCGTCGGACGCGGATGGGCCGAGGGCAACGTCGAGCTGCGTGACCGCTTCACCGGCGAATCCCGCGAAGTTCCGGTCGAGTCGGCGCTGCAGGAGATCCTCGCGGCCGTGCGCGGCTGATCCCTCTCCTTCGGCTCTCGCCTTCAGCCGAGCGAACGTACCGTTCGCTCGGCGGGCAGGGCAGACTCGGGTCATGATCGACGATTCGACGTGGCAGACGACCGACGCATATCTCACCGACACCCTCATCGGCCCGGACGACGCGCTCGACAGCGCTCTCGCCACGAACGCCGACCGGGGACTGCCGCCGATCGACGTGTCGGCGCCTCAGGGCAAGTTCCTGCACCTGCTCGCCCGGGCGATCGGTGCACGGAAGATCCTCGAGATCGGCACGCTCGGTGGGTACAGCACCATCTGGTTCGCGCGCGCCGTCGGGGAGGCAGGCCGCGTTGTCACCCTCGAATACGAACCGCACCACGCCGAGGTGGCGCGGGGGAATCTGGACCGCGCCGGGGTCGGTGACATCGTCGACATCCGGGTCGGTGCCGCGCTGGATTCGCTGCCGGACCTCGGGTCCGAGGCCCCGTTCGACCTGGTGTTCATCGACGCCGACAAGGAGAACAACCCGCGCTACGTGCGTGCGGCTCTGGAACTGTCGCGCCCGGGCACCGTCATCGTCGTCGACAACGTGGTGCGCGGCGGATCGATCACGAACGCCGAACTCGACGACGAGCGCGTGCGGGCGAGCCGTGAGGTGCTCGAACTCATCGCCGCGGAACCGCGGCTCGACGGGACCGCCCTGCAGACGGTCGGCAGCAAGGGGTGGGACGGTTTCGCGCTGGCGCTCGTGACCGGTTGACGCCGCCCTCCGGGCCCTTCGATCCGAGCGAATGTACCGTTCGTCTCCTCAGACGGGCTGTTGCGAAATAGCCGAAGGTCCGCGACCGCGAACCACAGCGCCGGTCCCGGGGCGGG